>RFHT01000588.1 GCA_003696835.1 Bacteroidota bacterium | reverse complement strand
TGTAATCTTCTCATTTTCAATGTTTTACGTCAACCACCCCCAGCCCCTCCTTGAAAATGAGGGGAGTTCTCCTGGGCAGGCGGCTGCGCCGCCTGCGACCTCTTCATTTCCCCTCCGGGGCACGGGACTTCCCCTCCGGGGCACGGGCGGCATGGCCCCATTAGGGGCCCAAACATGGGTAGCACGAAGTGCCACAGAGTTTTTTTCGTGCCTCACCGAAACCTGCTACGGTTGGGCAAATCCCTTGTTGTTGTGCTGAAGCCCGGCAAGTTCGTTAGCCCCGCGGCTTTAGCCCGGGGCCTGACCAAACAAGTTCCTTAGCCCCGCGGCTTTAGCCCGGGGCTGGCGGCTAATTGCTGGCCACATTCTACAAAAATAAAAGGAAGTAGTATATTTGTGCCGAAAAGGGCTACTGACAGCAAGATGGATATGACCCAAACAACACGGAGGCGCAGTGCCCTCCCCATCTTTTACCCAAACTGGCCGGACCGACCCAAAGGGGGAATCTATGCCCTCCTGGCAGTTTTACTGTGGGCCTGCCAGCCCACCCACATCCCTCCGGGCGATACCCTCTTTACCCGCATGCCGGAGGATTATACCGGTATCAATTTTGAAAATACCCTCACCTACACCGAGTCGTTCAACGCTTATACCTACCGCAACTTTTACAACGGCGCGGGCGTGGGCATGGGCGACCTCAACAACGACGGCCTGATTGACCTCTATTTTTGCGGCAACCTCACCGACAACAAGCTCTACCTCAACCGGGGCGATTTTCGCTTTGAAGACGTAACAGAGCAGGCCGGGGTGGCCTGCCACAATGTGTGGTCCAGTGGGGTGAGCATAGCCGACGTCAACGGCGACGGCTGGTTGGACATCTACGTGTGCAAGTCGGGCAGCCCCGAAGGAGAAAACCGCCACAACGAGCTCTTTATCAACCAGGGCCTGAAAGCGGGCTCCGACGTGCCCACCTTTTCCGAGCAGGCAGCTGCCTACGGCATAGCCGACCTGGGCCTTTCCACCCATGCGGCCTTTTTCGACTACGACCGCGACGGCGACCTGGACTGCTACCTGCTCAACAACTCCATTCGGCCCGTGGGGGGCTACGACCTCATCAAAAACCAGCGCCAGATACGCGACACCCTGGGGGGCAACAAGCTCTACCGCAACGATGGCCCGCCCGAAAAGGGCGGAGGCGGCTTTACCGATGTGAGTGAGCAGGCCGGCATTTACGGCAGCGCCATTGGTTTTGGGCTGGGCGTAACCATAGGCGATGTGAACCGCGACGGCTGGCTGGACATTTTCGTTTCCAACGACTTCTTTGAACGCGACTACCTCTACATCAATCAGCAGGACGGTACCTTTGCCGAAAAGCTGGAGCTCCTCATGCCCGAAATCAGCCTGGGCTCCATGGGCGCCGATATGGCCGACATCGACAACGACGGCTATCCCGAGATATACGTGACCGACATGCTGCCCCAAAGCGAGGCCCGGGTAAAAACCAAAACCACCTTTGAAAACTGGAACAAATACCAGCTCAACCTGCGCAACGGCTACCACCGCCAGTTTACCCGCAACGTGCTGCACTACAACAACGGCTACGTCCCGGCCATAGGCGAGGTGGTGTTCAGCGAGCTGAGCCGCTACAGTGGCCTTGCGGCCACCGACTGGAGCTGGGGCGCCCTCATCATGGACATGGACAACGACGGCCTTAAAGACATTTTTGTGGCCAACGGCATATACAAAGACCTCACCGACCAGGACTACATCAACTTTTACTCCGACCCCCAAACCGTGCGCGCCATCCTCAGCCGCGACCATGCCGTCATCACCAAAATGATTGACGACATCCCCTCAGAGCCCCTGCCCAACTACGCCTTTGCCAATGTGGGGGGGCTGAAGTTTGAAAACCGCGCCCTGCAATGGGGGCTGGAAACGCCTACCTTCTCCAATGGCTCTGCCTATGGCGACCTCGACAATGACGGCGACCTGGACCTGGTGGTCAACAATGTGAACATGCCCTCCTTTGTGTACCGCAATGAAGCTACCCACCGCTTCCCCGAGCGCCACTTTCTGCTGCTGGAACTCAAAGGCGAAGGTGCCAACCCCTTTGGGCTGGGCGCACAGGTGGTGGTGCGGCATGAGGGGCAAACCTTCTTTGAAGAACTCAACCCCATGCGCGGTTTTCAGTCCTGCGTGGATCACCGCCTGCACATCGGGCTGGGAAATATCGCCCAAATCGATTCCCTGCTGGTCTTTTGGCCCGACGGGCGCCTGAGTGTGTTGACCTCCCTGCCCACCAACCAACTGATACAAATCGAGCAGGCCCGGGCTCAGCTGCAGGGCAGTGCGGCCTTAGCGACAGTTGCTGATCCCATTTTCGAAGAAGCACACCAAAAGCGGGGGCTGGATTTCCGCCATGTAGAAAATGCCTTCAACGACTTCGACCGCGACCCCCTCATCTACCACATGCTGTCCACCCAGGGGCCGCGCCTCTGTAAGGCCGACTTTAATGGTGACGGCCTGGAGGATGTGTTTGCGGGTGCGGCCAAAGACAGCCCGGCCGCCCTCTACCTGCAGGGGCGCGATGGCCGCTTTGTGCGCACTTCTCAGCCTGCATTTGAGCGGGACAAAGCCGGCGAGGTTACGGCCTGTGCCTGCCTGGACGCCGACGGCGATGGCGACACCGACCTCTATGTGGGCCACGGTGGCAGCGAGCTGCCCGCCAGTTCTTCGGCCCTGGCCGACAAGCTCTACCTCAACGACGGCAGGGGACGTTTTACCCCCTCCCGCCAGATCCTGCCCGCAGGTAAATTTGAAAGCACTGCCTGCGTGCAGCCCGCCGACTTCGACCAGGACGGCGACACCGACCTCTTTGTGGGCCTGCGCCTCAAACCCTTCCTGTATGGCGTGCCCGTTAGTGGCTATTTGCTTCAAAACGACGGCAAGGGCCAGTTTACCAATGTCACCGAACAGCTCGCTCCAGGCCTGACAGACATCGGCATGATCACCGACGCCCAGTGGCTGGACCTGGAGCAGGACGGCGACCCCGACCTGGTGGTGGTGGGCGAGTACATGCCGGTATGCCTGTTCGAAAATGAGCAGGGCCAGCTCAGGCGACTCCAACTGCCCGCCCTGGAAAAGTCCAATGGCTTCTGGAACCGCGTAGCCGCAGCCGACCTCGACCAGGACGGCGACCCCGACCTGGTGCTGGCCAACCACGGCCTGAACAGCCGCTTTAAGGCCAGCGAAAGCCAGCCCGTATCCATGTACATAGGCGACTTTGACGGCAATGGCCGCGCCGAGCAAATTGTGTGTACCTACAATGGCGACAAGTCCTATCCCCTGGTGTTGCTGCACGATCTGGTGAAGCAACTGCCCGGCCTGAGAAAGAAATACCTCAAGTACGAAAGCTATAAAGAACAACAAATTACGGACATATTTGGCCCGAAGCAGCTCCAAAAGGCCATCAGGCTGGATGCCTACAACATGCAGAGCGGCCTGCTCATCAACCAGGGCAACAAGCGTTTTGAGTGGAAGGCCCTGCCTGCCCAGGCTCAGTTTGCGCCCATGTATGCCATCCTCATTCAGGACGCCGATGCCGACGGGCATGCCGACATCCTGCTGGGGGGCAATTTTTTCCAGGCCAAACCTGAAGTGGGCATCTATGCAGGCAGCTATGGGCTCATGCTCAAAGGCGATGGCCAACTGGGCTTTGAGGCCCTGCCCATTGCGCGCTCGGGCATCTTCTGGCGGGGAGCAGTAAGAGACCTCCTCCCCCTGAGGGTGGGCCATGAAAGGCTGCTGCTCGTGGCCCGCAACAACGACAGCCTGCTGGTGGTGACCAACAGGCAAAAACCCAATATGTGAGTGTGATGATGGAAAAACTTATGGGAAGAAAAAATCAGTGGAAATACGCCTTTTTTGCTGCCCTGGGCCTGCTGCTGTTGCTGCATTGTGCCCCAAAGTCGGAGTACGAAAAAATGCGCCAGCGCGAGCTGGCCAGGGGCGTGAGGGTGGACAGCCTTTTTCTGGGCATGCATTTCGGCATGACAGCCGAAGAGTTTTACACCCACTGCTGGGAGCTGAACAAGCAGGGCCTCATTCGCCAGGGCCCCAAAAACCAAAGCGTGGAATACCAGCTCGAAGAGCTGCGCTTCCCTGCAAAAATGAATTTTTACCCCAATTTCTCCCCCGACCGCAAAATCTACGAAATGCCCGTGGCCATCTCCTATACAGCCTGGGCCCCCTGGAATAAATCCTTGCAGGGCGACAGCCTGCAGCTGGATGTGGTCAACATGCTCGAAAGGTGGTATGGCGGCTCCTTTCTGAAGGTAGAAAACCCCAAAAAAGGGGTAGTATATGTGAAAATTGACGGCAACCGGCAAATACGCGTGTTGAATGACGATTTTCAGGTGAAGGTATTCTTTACAGATCTGACCTACAAAAAACAGTGAACAGACAAGTAGCATGGTGAAAATGAAAGCTAACAAAATATGCCTCTTTGCTTGGGTGGCCCTGTTGCTGCCGGGCTGGAGCTGCCAGCAGCAGGCAGCAGGCGGGGGGAAGTTGTTTACCCGCATGGAAGCGAGCCACACGGGAATAGATTTTGAAAACAAACTCACCAACGACCGCAAGTTCAACATTTATACCTACCGCAACTTCTACAACGGCGGCGGTGTGGGCATGGGCGATTTCAATGGCGACAGCCTCATAGATGTGTATCTGACGGCCAATATGCTGCCCAACCGCCTCTTCCTCAACCGGGGCGACTTTCGCTTTACCGATGTGACGGAGCAGGCGGGTGTAAGTGGTACCCGTGCCTGGAGCACCGGTGTGAGTGTGGCCGATGTAAACGGCGACGGCCTGCTGGATATTTATGTGTGTAATTCGGGCGATGTGGAAGGCGACAACAAGCAAAATGAACTCTTCATCAACCAGGGCACCCTGCCCGACAGCGATGTGCCTGTGTTTAAAGAAGCGGCGGAGCAGTACGGCCTGGCCGACCGCGGCTTTTC
>RFHT01000587.1 GCA_003696835.1 Bacteroidota bacterium | reverse complement strand
GGTGGTTGACAAAAACAAAGTTTCATGTATGCATGCTCAATGAAGGCACTATTGGGGTATTCCCCCTTTTTTGCAGCAGGTATATGCTGAATAGTTACTCCAATTCTATATAAGAATTCAATATATCAGAATAGGTATAGTTTATTCTGATGAGGAATTTGTGATAGTAAATACTTCACTGCAGTAGTTTTGCCCACACGGCGCATACCGGTAATGACCGTTACCTGGCTATCGCTCAAATGTGCCTTAAGTGAGAAGAAAATAGATCTTTCCAACATAAAGTCATACTATTTGTATATAAATTTAACAAAAAGTTATAAAAGCGCAATTAATATACATGCTCACCCCTTAAGTTAGGCTACGAAATTTGTTTGATAACCTAAAAGATGTTCTCATGTTAAAACCCCTTTACAGACAGGACTGAAGCTGTTTTCCATCAAAGCCAAACCGGTCAGGCAGGCCCAAAGGCACCTGACCGGTTCGTGATGTGCCTGCGGCACGAGCAGCCTTTCACTCAAGGGAGTGTTCCTCCTCACCTCACCAACTACCCTTCAAGCAAGCATGCTCATAAGGGGAAACCCAAGCCTTACCCACTGTCATTGCTTCGCTACCGGTTCCTGCGGTTTCACAATGGGAAGCCGAATCTGGGAGGGATAAGTAGCGGAATGGTGCACCTGGTTGGTAGCCACTACGCCCTCACTTTCGTCGTAATTGTTGCCGCCGGTATTGAGGTTGCGCTCGAAGCGGGGAAAGTTGCTACTGGATACCTCTATGCGTATGCGGTGGCCTTTGGCGAAATAGTTACTGGTGGACATGGGCGTCATTTCCAGCTTATACACCTGGCCTGGCTCCATGAATACCTCCTTGTCGTAGCCCTCGCGGTAGCGGGCCCGCTGTATGGTCTCGTCCAGGTTGTAGGCCCGCCCGTCGGGATACACATCTATGAGCTTGATGGTGAAGTCGGTATCCTTGGCATCGGAGGAAACATAGAGGGTCGTTTCGATGAAGCCGCTCACCTCTATGCCTTCCTCCAGGGGTTCGCTGGTATAGACCAGGATGTCGTGGCGGGTTTCCATTTCGCGCTGGTCAAAGGCACCGCCCTGTACGGCATTGCCCGTACAGCACACATTGCCTCCGTGAGAGGGAACGGGGTTCATGGGGTCGTAGGTAAAGCTGTCGGGTGTTTTATTTTTGCGCGGGGCCGCATTCGTGAGCTTGCCATCGCCGTACAGGCTGTTGGCGGCGCCGCCGCTGGAGAGGTAAAAGGTAGTCATTTCGGCTCCTTCCGGGGGCCAGCTGTCAGCAGTTTGCCATTTGTTCATGCCCATGGTGTAGTACTGTACGCGGGGGGTGTTTTGGAGAAATCCATTTTTCTCCCCTTTGAGCCAGTAGTCAAACCAGGCATAAATCTGTTCGTCATAGTTGAGGCGGGCGTCGCCCACATTGCGTTCGCCTACAATGGTGTGCTCCGTGGCACGTGTATAGCGGCAGTGCAGCGTAGGTGCAATGACGAGAAATTGGTTGTTGGCCACTTCGGGGTCAGTGGCGTTTTGCCGCACGTGATTAAACAGGGCCAGGTTGGGGCTGGTGGACACATCGTACCAGGACACAAACCAGAAACTGGGTACGCCAAAGGGCATGTCGTCGTGGTAGAGGCCGCCCTTGTACCAGTCGGGGTCATTGGGCTTGCGCCGGATCATCTTGTCGTAAATGCCTTTGGGGCCATGCACGTTTTTGATGATGTCCTGCACCGGCAGGTGGCGCAGCGCCTGCGACCAGTCCACCGGCGGGGCTTCGGGAGCCAGGTCGAAAAAGCGTGAGATGCGGATGAGGTCTTCCTGGCTGGCGCCAGGCGGAATGCGGGGCTTGAATTCGTCGTTTTGCACGCTGTACAGCCAGGCAGTAAACAGCATTTGCTGAGCGCCACCCCGGTACCAATTGCCTTGCTCATAGTATTGACCTACGCGCCCCACACCCGCCCCAAAACCCTGGGGCACCATGGCCGCATGCGCGGGGTGGTCCAGGGAGGCCACGGCCATCTGCCACTCTGCAGTAGAGGAGCATCCATAAGTAGCAATTTTTCCATTGCACCAGGGTTGTTTTTCCATCCAGCTGAAGGCGTCGTAGCCATCAGTGAGGGGGGTACCCAAAATGTCCCATTCCCCTTCGGAAAAATAGCGTCCCCTTTCGTTTTGCACCACATAGGCGTAGCCCCTTTTTACCACCTCGTAGGCCCGCTCATAGGTGCGGGTACGCATTTCCCCATCTCCCCAGGAGTTGAAGTTATAGGGCGTTCTGGAGAAAATAACAGGCACCTTTTCAGAAGTTTTGGGCCGGTAAATGTCGGTACACAGGCGTACGCCATCGCGCATGGGCATCATCACCTTCTGGTCAATGATGGCAATGTCTTCGAGTTTTTGCAAGATGTCGTTCTGGGCCTGTAACCCAAGCGGAATGAGCAGGCCCAGCATCAGTAGAAAAAGGAGGTTGTTTTTTTTCATGAGTTTGGAGTTAGGGTTTGTTATTAAAAAAAGGAATTATCGGGCCGGGTGCCTGAGTCGGCGGTAGAGGCCTTTGAGGGTGACTTCGGCCCGCAATGCATCGCATTGGCGGCGGATGTCTCTCGTGCCAAATATCTGGCTGCGGTCCAGCAGCATCAGTTGGTCGGGCCCCAGGGGCAGGTGCTGCTTGCCCATAGTGGCGATGGCGCCCAGTTTCAGCCCGGCCTGCCGGGCTATGCGGGCGGTTTGGGCATGCCCTTCACCATTGGGGTAGGCAATGAAGGCGGGCCGCAGGCCCGCGATGGCTTCCAGGTCGTCCTGGGCGCCCTGTATTTCGGCCAGCTGGCTTGCCGCATCATAATGCGGCAAGATGGCGTGGTGGCGGGTGTGGTTGCCCAGGTGTACATATTTTTCCCGGGCAAAATCCCGCAACTCCCCCGCCGTAAACGGCCGGTCGGTGTCGCTTTGGGGGCTGCATGCAGCCTGGCCGTAGGCCTGCCGCATGCGGGCATGCACTTGGGCGAAAGTGAGCTGCTTGAGTGCCTGCTGCTCAGCCAGTATGCGGGCAAAACTTTTGCCCCGTCGGCGCTCCTGCCGGTAGTGCACATCCCACCAGAATGCCTGCTGCTGCAACACGTAGCTGGTGGCGATGGAAAACACCGCCGGTACGGCGTATTCGCGCAGCACCTTCAGGGCCCGGTGGTTGTTGTAGTATCCATCGTCAAAACTGATGAGCACATAGCGCCCCCTGCCCCCGAGGTCGCTCAACACCTGGGCCGGGCTTACAAACTCATAGCCCGCTTCCAGAAAATACGCCACAAAGGCCCGGAAGTGCTCCACGGTGAGCCCCTCGTGTGGAAACATGCACGCCTGGTCCATCTCCGCCTGGTTTTCAAACAACTCGTGAAACAACATCACCAGCAAGACCGGCCTTTCGGGATAAACCCTCAGCGACTGGCGGGCGAAAAAAGCGTCCACCCGGTGGGCCATATTGAGTAGCTGTTGTTTCATGGCAGTATAAAGATATGGAACTTTGCCACATATCCACTAACTTGCCCCTTCATTCATAAACCGTAATATGCAGGAGTCAGCTTATCAGGGCCGGACCGCACTCATTGTGGAGGGAGGAGGCATGCGTGGAATCTTTTGTGCAGGGGTGCTGGATGCCTTTATGGAAGCAGAATTTGATCCCTTTGACTTGTACATAGGCGTTTCTTCCGGCGCCCTCAATTTATCTTCCCATCTGGCGGGCCAGTACCAGCGAAATTACCGGGTGATCACGCGCTACGGGGTACGGCCGGAGTTTGTGAGCCTGGGCAAATTTCTCCGGGGCGGCAACCTGATGGACCTCGACTGGATGTTTGATATATGTGAGCGGGAAGACCCCGTGGACGTAGAAGCCGCCGCCCGGCGGCTGGGGAGTAAAAACTTTCTGATGGTAGCCACTGACTTGCAAAGCGGCCAGCCGGCCTACCTGCAGCCCCGGCCGCACAACTGGACACAGTGCGCCCTGGCATCCTGTGCCTTGCCCCTGGTGTTTCGCACCCGGGTGTGGATTGAAGGAAAAAGATACATGGACGGCGGTTTTTCCGACCCCATACCGGTACGGGAAGCCTATAAACGGGGCGCCAGGCGAATTGTGGTGGTGCGCACACGTGAATTTGACTACCAAAAACACCCCAACATCATGACCTGGGTCAACGCTTGGGCCTTTCGTGCCCATCCCGCCTTCCGGGCCTGCATTTTAAATCATGCCCATACCTATAACCAGGCTCTGCGCTTCATCGCCCATCCCCCCGAAGGCGTTGAGATGATCCACATTGCCCCCCAACAACCGCTTGCTTCCAAGCGCACCACCCGCGACCTGCAGGCACTGGAGAAAGACTACCGGCTGGGCCTGGAACTGGGGCGCGAAGCCCTGGCCAGCTTTCCTTTTCCCAAAGCCCACTGGCAGCAGGGAAGTTAGAAGGTGGAAGCATGATGTTTTACAAAATTTAGTTTTGGAAATATTTATCTTAGGTAAATGCTTATTTGTGCAATTTCTTACAGTGTAAAATGAAGTGGGGGCAGCTCCCAGCCACTTGCTGCTGCCTCTTACGCATCCAACTGCCAGTTCCTGCCAACATTCTCAGCTGCAGCATTACACCCCTTCCACCCATGTAACACCCTCAGTCCTAATTCCTTGCGCAAACCGGCCTGCTCCAGCTACTTTGGGGGCCATTTTTGATACCCAAAACCCCCTACATGTATCGGCTGAGTTGCCTTATTCTCTTTACGCTCCTTGCTACGCTGACAGGACCCCTGTGTGAAGCGCGACCTTTCCCTCCAGAAGCTGTAAAGCTCATGGCAGCCTTCTCTCAAAGCCAGGTTTATTTTGAGGAAAACAAGGGCCAGTACGATTCCTCCGTACTGTATCAGGCCAGTGTGGCCGAATCGCAGATTCGCTTCCTGGCCGACGGCATCAGCATCGCCACCATCAGAGAGCTGGAAGGAGAGGAAAGCAGCTCGCCGGGGCAGGCCTATAAACCCAAGCTGGGGTATCTGGGAGAAGTTGAGCCAGAATACGAAGCCCTGGTGTGGAACTTCCGCTTTATACAAGCCTCGCCCCATGTACAGGTAACAGCTTATGACAAACGGCCGGGCTATGTGCATTACCTCAAAACCTCCAACCCGGCAAACTGGGCCAGGTATGTGAGCCGCTATTCAGCCGTGCGCTACGAAAACCTGTACGAAGGCATTGACCTGCTGTATTACGGCACTTCAGACAATGGGCTGAAATACGATTTTGTTGTGCAGCCCACGGCCGATGTAAGCCAGGTGCGCCTGGCGGTGGAAGGCGGGCTGAATGTGGAGATCAATGAGCAGGGAGAGTTGGAAATCCATACTTTATGGGGGGTGGTGGCCGATGCGGCTCCCTACACCTACCAGCTCATCAACGGCCAGGAAATACCCGTTGAGAGCAGCTACCGCCTCTACGGACCCAACGAAGTGGGCTTTGAAATTATCGGGAGTTACCGCCCTGAGTATCCCCTCATCATCGATCCGCTCATTCTCAACTGGAGTACCTTTATTCACAGCAGCACCTCCGACGACTACGCCATGGCGGTGGATCTGGATGAGGCAAACAATGTATATGTGGCCGGCTATACCAAAAGCCTGCAGTTTCCCACTACGCCTGGCGTGTTCCAGTATCAGTACGGAGGCGGGCTGGACCTCTACCTGGTCAAGCTATCGCCCGGAGGCAGCACCTTGGAGTTTGCCACTTATTTGGGAGGGCAGGATTGGGAACTGGTGTATGGAATGGAAGTAAACGCTGCGGGAGAAGCCTTCCTGGGGGGCTTTACGCGCTCGGAAGACTTTCCCGTAACTGCTGATGCCTATCAGCCCGTGAGCAGAGGCGGTCTGGTGGAGAGTTTTGCCCTGCGCCTGAGTGCGAGTGGCGATGAACTGGTTTACGGTACCTTCCTCGGCGGCACCGACCGGGATTATACCTACGATCTGGCCCTGGCAGCAGACAACAGCCTTTTCTTGACCGGCTTTACCCTTTCGGATGATTTCCCCACCACTGCAGGTGCCTACAGCCAGGTTCAGATGGGGAACGGAGATGTGTTTGTAGCCAAACTCAACCCCCAGGGTAACCAGTTGATATACAGTACCCTGGTAGGTGGAAGCGAATATGAAATGGCTCAAAGTATGGTGATCAACGAAGCGGGCGAAGCCTTTGTTACAGGCAATACCGGTTCAGACGACTTTCCGGTTACGGAAGGCGTGTTGCAAACCGAGTTTCGCCTCAATCCTTCCCTCATACCTGAAGATGCCTTTGTGTTTCGCCTCAATGCTACTGGTACGCAGCTTCAGTACGCCACTTACCTGGGTGGCCAAAGTGGCGACGGCGGCTACGCCATTTGCATCAATGACGATGACGAAGCCTACATTACGGGTATTACCTACTCCGAAGATTTTCCCACTACAGCCGACGCCTACATGCATGCGTATGAAGGAGAGTTGGGTAATGGGGAGGTGTTTGTGGCACACCTCAATGCCGATGCCAGCGCGGCCTACTACTGTACCTACCTGGGCGGAAACGAAATTGAGTTCAGCAAGGCCATTGCCCTGGATGAATTTGGGCGGGCGCACGTACTGGGCGCTACCCGCTCCATGAATTTTCCCCTGGTGGATGCCGAAGCCACCTATCAGGGCATGTACGATTTGTTTGTGAGCGTGTTGAGCCGCGAGGGCTCAAGGCTGGTGCACAGCTCCCTGCTGGGAGGCACGCTGAACGAGTACCCGCGCGCATCGGGCGCCTTGCATATACAGGATGGTGTGATGACCCTGGCTGCAACTTCCCACAGCGAAAATATGCCCATGACGGCTGGGGGCTACCAGCCGCAAAAAACCAATGGCACCAGTGACTGCCCGCTGGTGATGAACATAGAAGTGGGGGTGGTACTGGATGCTGCTGCCGAAACCCTGCACGCCAGCTGGGATGAGGCAGCTCAGGCCGTGCAATTGCACTGGCAACCTCAGGGCCGGCAGCAAGGCTTTTGGGTGATTGAGCGAAAGCAGGTGGATGGCAGCTGGCATCCTGTAAGCACAGCCCATTTTGAGGGCAAAGCCCAAATAAGGCATACCGACCCCGAAGCCGCGCGCTTTCGAAACCAGCATCTCATTTACCGCCTCATTTATGTAGATGTGAATGGTACCATCAGCTATGGAAAGCTGGTAGAAGTATGGATTCCGCCCCAACCCAAACTGGAGGTACACATTTCTCCCAATCCCGCAAGAGACTTCCTGAATATAGAGGTAAGGGGCTACGGGGTAGAGGCCTGGCACCTGGAAGTGCTGGATGCATCCGGCCGCCAGTTGTACCTTTCGCCTACCTACCATTCCCCTACGCCTTATCTGCAGCACAGAGAAGTGATGAACACCAGCCCTCTGGCAAAGGCCATGTACTACCTGGTAGTCTATGGGCCGGGTGAACCCGTGGTAAAACGTTTTGTGGTGCAGCGATGAGGGGCTGGCAGGGAAAATGGGCGGGCGGCTACGCTACTTGAGCCCCTTCTTAATACAGCTCCCAGTCGGCCTGAAGCGGAACGATCTGGGTTTCGATCTGGTCCCAGGCCCTGAGCAGGCGGGCAGTAACGCGGGCCTTGTATTCAGAGTCGAAAGCGCCCAGCAACAATTCATACTGTCCGTTGCTGCTATGGTGAATCCATATTCCTTTGTCCCAGATGTGACTGTGCTCCAGCGCCAGCATCCTGGCCGAACCGTAATCGTACAGTTCGGCCACTTTCAAGGCATATAGGTCCGTCAGCCTGCTGATGCCTTTGCCCTGTAGGTACTGGATAGCGGGGGTAGCCTGGCTGCTGTCAGGCAACGAACCGTAGGGAGGCAGTTTTTTCAAATACCGCAGGATTTCCCCCACCTCAAACACGCCCGAAAAGCGGTACAACTCCTTGCCCTCAGCATCGGTGACCAGCATACTGGGCAGGCTGTAAACATCGTAACGCTCTGCTAGCTCTACCCCTCCGGTTTCGCGGGAAAATGCATCTATTTTATAGGGAACAAACTGCGATTTAATTAATTGCTGTACCTCTTCTGAGTGGCTCAGCCTGGACTCCAACTCACTGCAGGGATGGCAAAAATCTGTACCAAACAGTACCAGGCAGTAACGCTGCTGCTTCCTGCTCAAATCCTGTATGCGGGGCCAGGCAGGCTGGATGGGAAAAACTGTGCTTACTGGAGCGGCCGGTTTATATGCCAGAAAGGAGGTAGAAAAACATACTGCCCCTACCAGGCCCAGGCATAGTACCAATACACACAGGCCAATATAAAAGGCGGTGATGCTCAGACCGGGTTTGGGACTGGATTTCAATCGGGGACGTACGTATTTAGACATAATTCATTTGATAGAATACCACCTCATTTGTTCGCAAAGCTCGTTTGCATACACCCAATATCCGTACCCAAATTCATGGATTATCTTTTTATTTAAAAGTAAATATTACAATAAATTTTTCTCAAAAAAATTTATGAATAACCGCTCAAAAAAATGCCAAAAAGACAACCTGGCACGCAAACATGCAGCCTGATGCAAGCTGAAAGCCACCGGTCTGTGGACACTAACCTTCAGTTGTTCAAAAGAAAAACTCCTTCAAATCCGGCATGAAGGGCAACAAAACGAGCCAGGGCATGAAGCCCTCTGCCTCCGGTGGGGGGTGAAATAAACCCGAAGCAATAGGGGAAGTGAAATTCTGTATGATAAAAAAAAAGCTCGTTTTTTGTTTACTCATTACGTCATTCGGAGGGTGGGCTCAGCTGTATATCTTTGAGTTCGATGAGTGACAATCTTTTCAAAGCACCTGCTTCATACAGGCTGTCGGCCAGGTGGAGGGGATAGGTGGGGTCCATTTGATAATTTTCGTAATCGGCAAAGCGTATGCCTCCCACTAGGCGGGGATTGTAGGCTGCGCGAAAGCGTATGCCTCCCCCCTCCACGTGGAAGCGGTAGGCAAGATAGTCCATGGTATATTGTTGCTGGTGAATCCAATAGACAAAGGTATCTTCATAATCCTTTCCACCTCCCTGCTGGTCAAAGTCGATGGCAATTTTGTGGTAGGGCTCTCCTTTGATGCGCACCTCTCCCAGGTAGGTTTTGTTCACAGCGGGGTCGTTGAGGCGATAGGGCAGCAGGGCAAAGTAAATCACGGAGTTGAGCGCATTGGCGTATTTGTCTGCGGTGCTGTCGGGCAAGGCTTGTCTGATGCCATTGATTTCACGAAAAAACCCCTCATTGATGAGCACATCATGCACGAGCTGCAGGCTGTCTTCAGGCAGCGGGAAGCTGCGCTCATACTGAAAACGCCCGTTTTGCAGCAGGGCGCGGTAGGTTTTGTCTCTAAAGCGAAACCGTATGTCGGCGTCTTCATACCTGCTGCCGCCGTGTACGGCTATGGCCTGGTCGATGACCTGCTGGGCCAGGTGGTTTTCCTCCCGGGCAGCAGGTGAGTGGCAGGCGGCGGCCAGCATGCAGCATGCGAGCAGCATGTACAGGCCTTTTGGGCATATTGCTTGGAAATCCGTCATCGAATCCGTAGGTTTATTCATTCAATAAGTCATCAAAGATATGAGAAATATTGCAATATGGATTGTACTGCTGCTGACAGCAGCAGGTATGCAGCTACAGGCCCAGTCGCCCGAAGCAATTAAAGAAAGTGAAGTCATTCGTATCCTCAAAACCCTGAGCTCAGACGAAATGGAGGGCCGCCGCACCTTTACACCAGGGATAGAAAAGGCTGCCGCTTTTATTGAGGAGGAGTTTGAACGCATCGGACTCCAGCCCCTGCCTGGGCTGGAAGGTTTTCAGCAGCGCTTTGAGCTGTATGCCCTTACGCCCCAGACGCTGAGGGTGGAAATAAACGGCCTTGAGGTACCCGCTTCCAACTGCGCCGCAAGAGGAGCCGATCTGGAGCTGGACTGGCAAAGCGATGGAGAGGTGGAGGTGAAATACATAGGCGCAGACGAAAACTTCCGCACGGCTTTCAGCAAGCTGAGGCGGGCGGATGGCGACCAACTGGTGGTGGTACACCCGCGGCACAAAAGCAGCTTCAGTGGTATCAGCCGCTATTTGAGGCGGCCCAACCAGGTGTTTGAACT
>RFHT01000586.1 GCA_003696835.1 Bacteroidota bacterium | reverse complement strand
GGTTCGCAGGCGGCTGCGCCGCCTGCCCCGGAGAACTCTCCTCCTTTTCAAGGAGGAGTTGGAGGTGGTTAATACAAACCATTGAAAATGAACAACTTATAACAATTGTTTTTTTTTCACCCTGAGGGTGCTGAATAGTTACTAATTTTTTTTATTTTTTGTTAAAAAACACGATCTAACCCAATTAACAGCCATTCGAAAATATTAAAATTTATGGCAAAATTTTGCATCCACATCCATATTAATTAACTCCATTCTCCTACACCCAATCAGCACAAATATAGTAATAATGATTAAATTCTTACCTTTATTTTTTGCAAATATTATATTAATGACTGCCATGCTCCCCGCACAATCGCTGCGGGTAATGAGTTTCAACATACGCTACCACAACCCCGCCGACGGCTACAACGCCTGGCCACACCGCAAGGCCCTGGTAGAAAGCATGATCCGCTTTCACCGTGCCGACCTGCTGGGGATACAGGAAGCCCTGCAAAGCCAGATGAACGATCTGGCCGCCATGTTGCCCGACTACGGGTACATGGGCCGCATACGGGACAAGGACGGAGAGTACGCCGCCATTTTTTACCGAAAAAGCCGGCTGGAGCTCTTGCAAACGGCTACCTTCTGGCTGTCGGAAACGCCCCAACAGCCCAGCCGGGGCTGGGATGCTGCCCTTAATCGCGTCACCACCTGGGGCAAGTTTCGCGACAAACATACCGGCAAGTTGTTTTTTCACTTCAATACCCACTACGACCACCGGGGCGAACGAGCCCGCGTGCAAAGCTCACACCTCATGCTGGCCGTTATCGACTCGCTCAACCCCCAGGGGCTGCCCGTGCTGGTAACGGGCGACTTCAACATGAAACCCGCCTCGGAAGCGTATCAGGTGCTGACCAACCCCAACGACCCCCGCCACCTCACTGATGCCTGGTACCACAGCCAGCTCCCGCCCCACGGCCCTGCGGGCAGTTGGAGCGGCTTCCAGTTTCCCGGCCAGCCCGACAGCCGCATCGACTACATTTTTACAAAAAACCGGGTAGCTACCCTTCGCTACGGCATATTGTCCGACTCCTGGTCGGGTCGCTTCCCCTCCGACCACCTGCCGGTACTGGCCGAGGTGCTGCTCGCGCCCCCCACTCCCCTGCCCCGGGCCCACGCCCACAACGACTACGAGCATCCCCGCCCCCTGCTGGATGCTCTGGAGCAGGGCTTTACCAGCATAGAGGTGGATGTGTTTCCCGTAGATGGAGAATTGTACGTGGCCCACAACCTGCCGGCAGACCCCCACCAGCTGCCCAGCCTGCGGGAGCTGTACCTGGAGCCGCTGGCCCGGCTGTACAGCCGGCATTTCGGCAGCATTTATCCCGCCTACCAGGGCCCGTTTTACCTCATGATCGACATCAAACGGAATGGGCCTGACGCCTATCAGTTACTGAAAACCCAGCTGGCCGAATACGACTACCTGCTCCGCCCAAAGGGCGGGCCGGTGACGGTCTTTTTGTCCGGGGCACGCCCCTTGGAGCTGATACAGCAAGACCCCCACAGGCTGGTGGGCATAGACGGGCGGCCCGATGACCTGGGCAAGGGCTACCCCCCAGCCCTCATGCCGGTGGTGAGCCAGCGCTACGGCAAGCTGATTGGCTGGAGGGGAAATGGGGAGATTCCCGAAGCAGACCTCCAAACCCTTACCTCTCTGGTGCAGCAGGCCCATGCCGAAGGCAAAAAGGTGCGCCTGTGGGCTTCGCCCGAAAAAGAAGCTGTGTGGGAAGTGCTGCTTCGGGCAGGGGTGGACTTCATCAATACCGATAAACTGGAGCAGCTGCGGGAGTTTTTGGAAAAGGGCAACAGGTAAAGCGGCTGAATTTCCCTAAATCAATTTCCATACGACCAAAAGCCCCACCTCCAGCCCCAGGGATTCCAGTTTGATGGGATCAGGCTTTACGGGCTGTACAGACATGCGAACGGGCGTTGAGCTTAGGCTAAGATCATAAAAACAGGGGCATTTCTGCTGCATCAAAACCCAAAAAAGCGGCCGTTGGCCGCTTTTTTGGTCGAGGTGAGAGGATTTGAACCTCCGACCCCTTCGTCCCGAACGAAGTGCGCTACCGGGCTGCGCTACACCTCGAAGTAATTTTCCGGAGAAAATTCTGCATTTGAGGGGGTAAAGGTACGCATAGCAGGCGAAAATGTCAATGGGGGTTTGGCTATGAGGGGCAAAGTTTGCAGATTTGTTTGCCATGAAAGCAAAAGAAGATTCCGGCCTCAGGCCGTTGTTTTTGAGCAAGCCCATACAGGTGAATGGCTACGACATAGATGTGCTGGGCATTGTGAGCAACATCGTCTATGTGCGCTGGTTTGAGGACCTGCGTTTTCACTTTCTGGACACCTACTGGCCCTTTCCTGAGATGCTGAAGCAGGAACAGTCGCCGGTTTTGTGGCATACCCAGCTTACCTACAAAAAGCCGCTCACCATTTTTGACCGGCCGCAGGGCCACATCTGGCTGCAGGCTCTGAGCCGCTCGCGCTGGACGGTGGGCCTGGAGGTGGTATCGGAGAAGGGGCTGCACTGCCAGGGCGAGCAAAGCGGGTACTTTATCCATACCGGGCGCAAGCGCCCGGTGCCTATCCCGGAGGAACTACGCAGGCTGTATGAAGCCGATGTACAGCGGCTGAGGGGAGCTTAGGCTGGCTTGAGTTCCAAGATG
>RFHT01000585.1 GCA_003696835.1 Bacteroidota bacterium | reverse complement strand
GTAGGGAATTTGCAGCTGCTCACATTGCTGCATAAAGTGTGCGGCCTCCTTTTCAAACACAGGAGCCAGTAAAATGCCCTGCGGCCGCTGCTGCAACAACTCCTTGCCTCTATCCACAAAGCTCCGGGCATCGTACTGGTCAAAATACCACCAGCTGACATTGATGCCATAATGGGCCACCGACTTTAAGGCTGTTTGTACCCCTCTTTGGGGCTGCTCCCAGTAGGGGTCGCTGGCCGGGTCAGGAATCAATACCCCTACCTGCAGGCTGCGGTTGTAGGCCAGCGTACTGGCTATGAGGTTGCGCTCGTACTGCAGCTCCTCCATCACCTCCAGCACCCGTTCCCGGATGGCAGGAGACACATTCCCACGCTCATGAATCACCCGGTCCACCGTCCCCCTGGACACCTTTGCTCGTGCTGCAATATCTTTTATGCGTATGCGCTTTTTCACCAGTATTTCAAAAAGTAAGAAATCCCATTTTTAATAAAATTGTTTCTTCATTTTTACGCAAAAATGCAAGCTGTACAATGGCTTGCCCAAAATTCTTTGCAAAAGTTCCCAAAATAGATGCTATTTTCGGAGAAACAAACGAATTTTTGCTCTTTACGCATTTCCAGGCTAACCAAATACCCTATCCAATGAGCAAACTGCCAAAATATGCCCACTGGGGAATGTTTTGCCTCCTACTCCTGCAGGCATGCAGTTCCCACCAAGATCAATCCCAACTGCTAAAACTGCTATCTCCGGGAAAAACCGGCGTGGAATTTAAAAATATCCTCAGAGAAAGTGACCTCTTCAATGTGCTCGAATACGGCTATTTCTACAACGGCGGCGGCCTAGCCG
Organism: Bacteroidota bacterium; assembly: GCA_003696835.1. GTDB lineage: Bacteria > Bacteroidota > Bacteroidia > J057 > J057 > J057. The sequence goes on along the minus strand of RFHT01000585.1, from coordinate 2,390 downwards.
CCGGTGACCTCAACCAGGACGGGCTGCCCGAGCTGTATTTCTCTGGCAACATGGTGGCCAACAGGCTCTACCTCAACAAGGGCGGGCTCAAATTTGAAGACGTAACCCAGGCCGCAGGCCTGGAAGCTGCAGGTCTGTGGAACACAGGCGTCACCATGGCCGACGTCAATGGCGATGGCTGGCTGGATATTTACATTTGCCGCTCGGCTGCCGCCGACCCCGACAAACGGCGCAACCTCCTCTTTATCAACAATGGCGCCGACTCTTTCAACCAGCAGCAGGTGCCCACCTTCTCCGAGCAGGCCGCCGCCTACGGCATAGACGACCCCGCCTACTCCACCCAGGCCGCTTTTTTTGATTACGACCGCGATGGCGACCTCGACCTCTACCTGCTCAACCACTCCGTGCAGGAATACGCCGGCTTCAGCAAAACCCTCGGCCAGTTCAAACACCGCCTCAACCCCTTCTACGGCGACAAACTCTACCGAAACGACGGCAACCACTTCACCGATGTGACCCGCCAGGCCGGCATCATCTCCAATGTACTCGGCTTTGGCCTGGGCGTGGCCATTTCCGATGTCAACCAGGACCACTGGCCCGACATCTACGTCTCCAATGACTATAACGAACAGGACTACCTCTACATCAACCAACGGGATGGCACCTTTCGCGAAAGCCTCGCCCAACACATCAACCACGTTTCCCTCTTCTCCATGGGCTCCGATGTGGCCGACATCAACAACGACGCCCTGCCCGATATCTACACCCTGGACATGCTGCCCGAAGATGCCTACCGCCAAAAAATGACCTCCGGCCCCGACCACTTCGAAAAAAACCAGGTGCTCAAAAACCAGGGCTTTTACCACCAGAGCATGCGCAACATGCTCCAGCTCAACAATGGCGATGGCACCTTCAGCGAGATCGGCCAGCTGGCCGGCATCTCCAACACCGACTGGAGCTGGGCAGCCCTCTTCTGCGACCTCGACAACGACGGCCTCAAAGACCTCTTTGTAAGCAATGGCTACAAACGCGACTACACCAACATGGACTTCATGGCCTTTGCCGTGGATGAACAGCTCAAATCTCAAAAATCGGGAAAAGAAGTGGCCGTACAGCGGTTGCTGGAGCACATGCCTGCCATTGAAGTCCCCAATTATGTGTTCCGCAATCAGGGCCAGCTCCAGTTCAAAAAAATGAACGACAGCTGGGGCATGAATGAGGTCCTGCTCTCCAATGGCGCAGTATATGCCGACCTCGACCGCGATGGCGACCTCGAGCTCATTACCAATAACATCAATGCCCCCGCCTCCATTTACCAAAATCTCAGCCGCGAACGCCATGCCCCTCACTTTTTGCAGCTCCAGCTCAGCGCTGCTGGGAAAAACACCCATGCCATTGGGGCCAAGGTTTACCTGCACACGACTGAAGGCGTGCAGTTTCAGGAGCTCATGCCCACGCGGGGCTTCCAGTCCTCAGTAGAGCCCATCCTCCACTTCGGGCTGGGCAACGACTCCCTGCCCAAAGCCCTGACCATCATCTGGCCCGACGGCAGCCAGCAGCAGGTACAGGGCCTGGCCGTGGACCAGCGCCACCTCATCAGCCAGCAGGCCACCGATCCTGCCCCCCTGCCCAAACACCAGCCTCCCCTCTTTACCCGCCTCCAGGAGGGAAGCCCCACCTTTGTCCACCGCGAAAACCTCTACGTCGATTTCAAACGAGAACCCCTGCTGCCCCAAATGATTTCTCCCCAGGGGCCCAAAATGGCCAAAGCCGACGTCAACGGCGACGGTAGGGAGGATGTGTGGATAGGGGGAGCAAAAGGGCAAAGCGGCCAATTGTTCCTGCAGCGCTCCAGCGGCTTTGCGGCAGTTCCTCAGCCGGCCTTCGATGCCGACCAGGAAAGTGAAGACCTCGGAGCCGCCTTCTTCGATGCCGACCAGGATGGCGACCCCGACCTCTATGTGGTGAGCGGAGGCAATGAAGGGAATGCGCAGGACCCCAGCCTGCAGGACCGCCTGTACCTCAACGACGGAAGGGGAAATTTTCGCAAAGCACCTAAGGCCCTGCCTTCCATGGCCACCAGCGGCAGCTGTGTGCGCCCCGCCGACATCGACCGCGACGGTGATACCGACCTCTTCGTAGGCGGCAGGCTGGTGCCGGGCCAGTACCCCCTGCCTCCCACAAGCTACCTCCTTATCAATGACGGCAGCGGCCACTTTACCGACCAAACAGCCCAACTGGCGCCTGAGCTGCAGCAGGCCGGTATGGTGTGCGATGCGGCCTGGCTGGATGTGAATGCAGATGGCTTTGAGGAATTGCTGGTGGTGGGAGAATGGATGCCGGTCACCTTGTTCAACAACCACCAGGGTCAGTTGCGGGAGCCCCTGGCC
>RFHT01000584.1 GCA_003696835.1 Bacteroidota bacterium | reverse complement strand
CAGGCGGCTGCGCCGCCTGCCCCGGAGAACTCTCCTCCTTTTCAAGGAGGAGTTGGAGGTGGTTAATACAAGTCATTGAAAATGAACAACTTACAACAAATACTTTTTTTCACCATGTGGGTACTGAATAGTTGCGAAATTCGTATCAAAGATAAACGATTGATAATCACGGCTTAACATCCCGAACTCACGTTTTTTTATGATCCGTCGGGCAGGGCAAATGCCACATAGGCATCGCCCGATTTGGTGCCCAGCTTGCCGCCACCGCAGGCAATGACGAGGTACTGCCTGCCGTCTATGGCATACACCGAGGGGGTGGCATAGCCCGCTGCGGGCAGGGAGGCCTCCCACAGCAGCTCGCCATTGCTGCAGTCAAACGCCCGGATTTTTTCGTCCAGGGTAGCCGCGATAAACAGCAGGCCCGAAGCCGTTACTACCGGCCCGCCATAGCTTTCCGTACCTGTGGGGTGGGGGTATTCATCGGTTATACCCGGATGATCGCCCAGCACGGTCTTCCAGCGTATTTCGCCCTTGTTCAGGTCGATGGCGTTGAGGGTGCCCCAGGGGGGCTTGATGGCGGGAAAGCCGTCGGGGTCTATAAACTTCTTGTAGCCGGTCATCACGTAGGGGTATTTCCACTCAGAGTTTTCGGCTTCTTCGGGTCCGGTATGGAGTTGTTCGTCGGACTCCAGCAGATAGGCCGCGATGGCTTCAATTTGCTCATCGTTGAGGTAGGAAAAGGAGGGCATCATGCCTCTGCCATTTTTGACGATGGCGGCTATGCCGGCAGCATCCATGCGGCTTTTGAGGTTGACGAGGCTGGGAATGGTGTAAATGGAGGCTCCTTTGAGGTCTTTGCCGTGGCAGCTCATGCAGTTGCGGTTGAAAATGTTTCGGCCCCGGGTGGCCAGGCGACCGTTGGATTCACTTTGTACGGGCACCATTTCGATGATCCAGGGCATTTCGCTGGCGTTTACATACAGTATGCCGTTGGGGTCCACCGCGGCGCCGCCCCACTCTCCTCCTCCGTCGAAGCCGGGAAAGATGATGGTGCCTTCCTCACTGGGGGGTACGAAGGGGTCGCCTTCGCGGGCGCGCGTCCACACATCCAGGGCATAAGCTGCCGCTTCAGGCGTACGGGTGGTGAGGTCTTCGCGGTGCACGCGATGGCGGGCAAAGGGCGGCGGAGCCACCGGAATGGGCTGGGTGGGCCAGGCAGCCTCTCCCTCCAAGGTGGAGGGGGGCACGGGTACTTCTTCCACCTCTATGAGGGGCTCACCCGTTTCCCGGTCGAGCAAAAATACATAGCCCGACTTGGTGATCTGGGCCACTGCATCTACCTTTTTGCCGTCTATGTTGACCGTAATGAGGTTGGGCGGGGCGGGCAAATCCCGGTCCCACAGGTCGTGGTGCACCGTTTGGAAGTGCCAGATGCGCTTGCCCGTAGCGGCATCCAGGGCCAGTATGCAGTTGGCAAAGAGATTGGCCCCGTGGCGGTCGCCCCCGTAGAAGTCGTAGGAAGCCGAGCCGGTGGGCACAAACACCATGCCCCGCTCCGGGTCCAGGCTGAAGCCACTCCAGCAGTTGGCCCCGCCCATGCTTTTCCAGGCATCCGGCGGCCAGCTTTCGTAGCCGTATTCGCCCGGCCTGGGAATGGTGTGAAAGGTCCACACCCGCTCGCCCGTTTTTACATCATAGGCCCGTATGTAGCCCGGTGCGGCGCCCATGGCCTCCGACACCCGCATGCCCATGATGATGAGGTCGTGGTACACGATGCCGGGACTGTTGGCACTCACGAAAAATTCGCGAAACTGCTCTCCCAGGCCCTCGTGCAGGTCCACCCGGCCATGTTGGCCAAAATCAGGGTAGAGCTGCCCGTTTTGGGGGTTGACGGCATAGAGGTAGGAACCCACTGCGTAGAGAAGGCGGGCCTGCTGCCCCTTTTCCCAATAGGCCAGGCCCCTGTTTACTCCCATTCCAAAGGCCTTGAAGGCGCTGTCGGCAAAGGGGTCGAAGCGCCAAAGCTCCTTGCCGGTGGCTGCGTCCAGGGCCACCAGCTTGAGGGTGGGCGTGCTGCCGTACAAGCGGCCGTCTATGACCAGGGGGTTGCACTGGATCTGTGACCGGTTTTGGGGGTCGGCATCGCCGGAGTGGTAGGTCCAGGCTAGCTGCAGTTGCTGCACGTTTTCTTTGTTGATTTGAGTTAATGGTGTGTAATGATTGGTGCCTTCATCGCCCAGGTACCAGGCCCAGTTGGTGTAGGATGGAGGAGCTGGCTGCTTGCAGGCAAAGGTGCAAAGGAGGGTAAGCGCAAAGCAGAATGGGAGTGGATTTGTTTTCATTACCGGATATTTTGGAGTGCTATTTTAATAAAAATGCTCGTACTTATATATTTTTTCTTCACAATTTCTTTCAGCCTACAGGTGGGGTGGGCAATACCAACCAGCCTGGGCGGAACAGCCGAAAGGGGGGCAACATGCCTGCTGAAGCCCCCTGGCGGGGACCCCTCTGTCAATGGCTGTAGGCGGGCCTCTGACACAGAAAAATGGCTGAAAATAGCCATTTTTTGGCGTTTTGCAACTTTTGTGCAAGCATCTGCAACATATTCGAAAGCGCCCTGGAGGCTGTACACTGTGCCATTGCCCTGCAGGCTGGCCTGCGCCAACTGGTGCCGCTGCGCATTGGCATCCACCTGGGAGAGGTAGTG
>RFHT01000583.1 GCA_003696835.1 Bacteroidota bacterium | reverse complement strand
TGTGTATCCACACAGCCGGTAGTGCTTTCCACGGTGAGCAAAATGTCGTGCGGGCCCGGCTGCTGATACACATGCACCGGCAGGCTGTCGGAGGAAAAGCTGCCATCGCCAAAACTCCAGGCAAAGCTTGCAATCTGTGCCGTGCTGTCGATGCGGCTGAGGTTATCAAAGCGGCTGGAGTCGCGCTGGCACAGGGCCGGCGGCAACACAAAGTCCGCCAGGGGGCGTGGATACACCTCTACCTGCGCCCTGGCCGTATCCATACAGCCCAGGGCATCCCTCACCACCACCGACACGTCCTTGAAGCCATGCGACTGATAGCTGTGAATGGGGTTGCGGGCCACCGAGCCGGTGCTGTCGCCAAAATCCCAGTTGTAACTCACCACGCCACCGCCCTGCGTACCGCTGTACCTGAATTCAAAGGCGTTGACTTCCAGGCATTGGGGAGCAGGTGCATCTATGGCCGCCCGCGGCACAGGCGTCAGAAAAATGGTTTGCGAATTGAGATTGGCTGTATTACCGCAAAAATCGGAAACTGCCCCTACCAGCGAAACCGTATAGTTGGCTGCACTGCTGATGGGCGGATCCACCACCAGGTCAAAGGTGTTGTCGTATCCCCCGCCATTGTTGCATCCCTGGCTGTTGACCTGGGTTACGGTGTAGGGGCCACCGGGCCCGCTGAAGGTGAAGTCGGAGGGGTCCACGGTATTGCAGAGGATGTTTTCCGAAAAACGCACACTTACTCCCTCACAATGATGGCTGGCGCCGGTCATATCGGGAGGGGTATCGTCAAAGAGGACGGCCGTAGAGGCGCTGAAGTCGAGGGTATAGCCATTGTCAAAACCCGTAAAGTTGCTCACATTCAATACAAAGGTTTCGCCTGGTACCACTGAAAGGCAGGGCTGATTTTGTAGCCCGCAGGGCGGAGCCGTGTTGCCGTTTGCACCGGTTTCGCCCGTACAGCCATTGAAGAGGTCGGGGGCCTGCCAGCTACAGCTCACCTCCAGAGCAGGGTCGTTGGGAATGGCCGCACAGCTGGAGTTGGTAATGTTGAACAAAGCCCAGTCGTAGTCCTCGCTGGGGTCGTTGGGAGTAATGGTAAAACACAATTGGCCGGCCGTCTGAATCCGGAAGGTGTACCACACACTGTTGCGTTCGCCCAGCAGCATACACGATATGGCCCCATTGATTTCGTCGGGGTTTTCGCCGGCACCGGAATAGCTGTTGTTTTGTACATACACATCCTGGCATACCGGAATGGCCGAAAAACAGTCCTGTTCCGGCTGGTTAGGGGGTAATTGTGCCAACAGGGTGGTTGAGAAGGAGCTCATGAGCATGCAGCATACCAGCAGCCTGCAAAACGGGTATTTCATCATCTTTCATGAAATATTGAGGGATAGCCGGGCTATCCTGTTCACTTAATTCATTTCAAAAGACGTAGAGGTGCTACATAAAGTAATGCTTGAATGTGAATGCAGGTTTAAAAATAAAAACATTGCAGTTGGCAGTCTCCGGCGCAGGCTCTGCCACCAGAGACTACCCAACTGTTAGGCCACGGCTTCCTTATTGCACCACGATTTTTTGGGTGCCCAGGTCGCGGGCCGAAAAGTGGCTGCCCTTGTTGGCAATTACGCGCGCAATATACATGCCGCTGGCCAATCCATTCAAATCTACTTTGGCCAGATTATTTCCTGCCCGCAAAGCCAGCTGTTTTTCCTTAACCAGCACGCCCTGCATGTTGTAGAAGCTGATGCTGGCCGGCGTAAGCCGGTCCGACTCTATGGATACCTGTACATACTCACTGGCCGGGTTGGGGAAGAGCTGAATGGCTACTTCCTCCTCCAGTTCCGGCTCTATGTTTACCCCGTCCGGCGGGTCCTCGGTGGGGTCACAGCCCATGTCTGCCACATAATTGACCGTATTGCCCATGCCATCCAGGTAGTTGTTGTTGATGAGGTCGAGTTTTTGCTGGCTGAACTCCAGAAACTCGGTTTCATACAGGGTGCCGTCATTGGCACCCAGCCAGTCCTGCAGCAGGGTGGCAAACACCTGCCGGTAGTCGTGCTGAAAGCCCTGCAAACGGTTATGGCGGATGTTGCTCAGGTTGGGGTTGGTACCCGTCACTCCCGGCTTGATGCCTTTACCTATCACCATCATGGGGCCGGAGGTTCCGTGGTCGGTACCCCAGTCGCCATTTTCGGCCACCTGGCGTCCAAACTCGGAGAAGGTCACCGTTACCACATTGTCTTCCAGGCCCAGGTTTTTCAGGTCGTCCTGAAAAGCTTTCACCGCTGAGCTGAGATGGTACAGCAGGGCACCATGCCCCCCGAAGGAGGGCTTGTCCGGTATGCCCTGATTGGCATGGGTGTCGAAGCCGCCCATGCGCACCAGGTAAATTTTGGTTTTGCAGCCACCTGCCAGCAGCCTGGCCACGGTTTTGAGCTGGCCCGAAAGGCCGTTGTCGTAGTGTGAGGCCGACTGGGTGTGGTAATGCTCGGGATATTCCACTGTGTTCATGCCCGCAGCATACACCTGCGAAAGGCGCTCGGCATATACATCGGTGCTTTTTTGCACCTCGGCAATAAACCTCAGCTCATTTCCAAACTCGGTATTGGGAATATCCTCCGGCAACAAGCCGCCTACGCCCGCCACCTGGTCAAAGAAGCTCTGGGGGTTGTTGCTCAGGGTGAGGCCCATGGGGATGCCCACGGCCCGGTGAAAGCCCAGCGACACAATGTGGCTGCCAAACTCCAGCCCGGGCGGGTCCGGCATGGCAGGCGTGGGATAAGCCGCAGGATAATCCTGAAATTTGTGGTTGAGGTAACGACCAAACCAGCCCGAATCTGCCCCTTCGCCTATGCTTTCACCGGTTTTCCCGCTCAGCCAGATGTCAGTGCCCCGGAAATGGGAGCCATTGATGTTGGTATAGGCCACATCCTGAATAAAATTGATCTTGCCTTCATCATACAGCATCTTGAAATGCATGAGGTCGGGGTGCAGCCCGATCTGGTCCTGCACCGCCAGGCTGCTGTCCAGCTCAATGAGCTTGCGGGTGCCCGTAAGTGGTATGCCAATGATGGGGCGGTGGTTGATGTACACATCATACTGGTCGATGGGTACCAGCGTATTGAGCCCATCGTTGCCACCGTGCAACTGTATGATCACCAGCGCGCGGTCGTTCACCTGGTCGCAGGTAAAGGACTGGGTCATCAGGGACTGCGCCATGGCCCGTACGGGAATGCCGTTAAGGGCAAAAGGGGCAGCTGTAAGAGGAAGAACGCCTTTGAGGAAATCTCTGCGTTTCATATTTCTTTATGTTGTTTGATATGATTCGAAGAATAAGGATAACATGCTCCGGGTACGTCTATCAGCCAATCTGGTACTCAGGCGATTGGAGAATACTTCTGAGCAGCTTTTTCAGCTGGGGTTTTACCGCCGAGTCGTCGCCTGTGGCCACGTAGGCATCCCATTCGTTCATCCAGTTGGTGGTAGAAAGCCCGTCGAGCAGAATATTGAGAAAATATTCGTAGCGGTGGTTGGTCACGGGCTCGGGCAGCATGTACTCGAGCAACTCCGTCACCAGATGCTCGGCTATTCTGGCACCCTGGTGTACGCCCATGTTGCCCAGGGGATCGGGTCCGTCAAAGTCGGAGATGTTGTTGGGGTTGGTTACAAACTCCATCACGTCCACCTGCAGCAGGGGCGGGCCGTCCAGGTGCTCGTCGGCCATTTCATAGCGTGCCGGCAGCGACTTGGCACTGATCCACAGGCGGTTGTACTCAGGCGACTGGTACACCGGCTCATAGCCCGCCACATCGGGTGGATCAAAAAGCGGAAAACAGGCCGCACGCAAAATATTTTGCATGCCCCACCAGTAAAAGGTCACGTAGGCGGCAAAGGGGTCCACAGCCGGGTCGGGTATGGGCACGCCCAGGAAACGTATCATGCCTGCGTGCAACTCCAGGGGCGATTTGATGAGGGCTCCTACCACCTGGTCGCGGGGGTTGTCGTTGTCCTCATCGTAAAAGTGCTCGCTGCCTAGCAGCACGCGCATGGCTTCTGTGAGGCGGTAGTCATTGTCGCGCAGCACCTGGGCCAGGGGCTGTATAATGTCCTGCTCAACTTCTTCAGAAATGGTTCTCTTCACAAAAAAGCGATACAACCTCCTGCTGATGGTTACAGCCGTAGCCGGCTGGGCAAAAATCATTTCCACCAGGTCGCTGACTTCTTCCAGCATGCCGGGCTCAGTAGCCCGCCCGGCAATGGTCACATTGCCAAAAGCAGGAGAAAAGGTCTTGTTGGTTTCGTCGTGCCTAGAGAGGGTTGGTTTGGCACGGGGCAGGCCCGTATCGGGGTCGAAGTAAAGGGGATCGGCCCAGTCGTCGTTGCGGCGAAAACCAGTGAGCAGGCGGGCGGCCTCCCGTATGTCATCCTCTGTATAATGGGTATAATCGCCATCGCCTACCTGCGGCCCTTTGCCGATGGTAAACAACTCGAGAAACTCCCTGGCAAAGTTTTCATTGGGGTTGCCTTTTTTGCTTTCGCCTATGTCGAGGTATTCGTTCATGCCGTTATCCAGGCATATCTTTTTGGCCAGCTCCTTGTAGGAGCCGGAGGCATAGTGCATAAACAGCCGCAGCGTATAATAATGGTTTTCGCTGTAAGTGATCTTCTGCCAGCTGGTGCTGAAGCAGGTATGCAGAAAAAATACAATTTTTTGAGCTGCAGAAAGGGGGAGGTTGGGATCAAAAATCTGATGCAGCCACCAGGAGTTGACTACCATTTTGAGGTCGTCGTTGTCGGAGTTGCCGTTGCCTCTTCCCTGGACCACCCAGGTGAGGCCGGTTTCGGGATCTACGGGGTGAGCGGGAAGCGGAGGGAAACGAAGGAGCTGGTCCAGTGCCTGCTGGGGCGTCATGGCTGCAAATTCGTCGATTTCGGCCCGTGTAGGGCCAAAGGTGGCTCTTCGAAGCAGGTGAGCGGCAAGGCGCTTGCCCAGCACACCGGATTTTGGGGCTAATGATGCCATAGTGATTTCTGTTTTGCTTGTTTCTCCGGGTGATATATTGAAAAGAACACTAATAATCTTACCCTTAATTGTCGTTTATTTTTCACCAAATAAAATTAGAAGGGGCGAATTAAGATTCCAACTAATTGGCCGAATTTTACGGGTGGATGTAATACGAGCGCAAAAAGTGTCGCAAATTCGGCCACAAAAATGGCATTACAAGCTATGAAATGGAATTTCATGTGTATTTCAGCAGCAGCTCAGCGGGGAAAGGTTTTGGCACAAAGTGCAGGAAGTATGGATGATTGACGGGGAGGACATGAATTTCAGGCAAAATACCTCCTCACATTACATTAAGTAGCTTACCTTTTTAAATATTTGCATTATGATAAGATTGGGCTATGCGCATCCTTCATCCAGGCCCGGTTAGCGGGCGGGTGTTATGCTATCAACGTACAGCAGGGGTATTTTCATACATATTTGGGATCATTGATTTGCCGGAATTTTGCTCTTGCTGTTTGGCTGCTGTGTGCATGGCCCTCAAATGGGAATCGCGCTTTTGGGAAAAACAGGCATGTTTTAGCATGTAAGTTTTTAAGAAAACAGCCCGAAAATTTATAAATATTCACTATTCCGGGAAAAAATTACTATCTTTGTAAGAATTCGCGGTAATCATTAAACAAATTGAACTGAGATTTTATGAAAAAAAACCTGGCCAAAGCCCAAAACTCCCAATCCAAAAAGAAAAGCCTGAAAGGGCGTACCAAGAGCGCCCAAAAAATGGCCCAGCGCAACGAGAAAACAGTTGTGGACCTCCACTGGATGATACGCGAAGAAATATAGATTATGCGGCAGCCTTTGCTGCCGTTTCCTCCTGTTTATTCCCCATCGTATGCAACGGCAGCAACCCTTCCTACTGTTTGTGCTTCTGCTTGGCCTCACAAGCTGCGTAGGCATCAACACCAAGCTGGTAGAGCTGGAACAGCTTCCCCTGGAAAAACTACGTCTTCCAGCCGGTTTTAGCATAGAGCTATTCGCCCATGAAGGCCTAAGTGGCCCGCGTTCTCTCTGCCGGGGTGATTCGGGCACCATTTTCGCCGGTACCCGCGGCAGTAAGGTCTATGCCCTTGCCGATACCAACGGCGATTACCGCGCCGACCAGGTATATGTGCTGGCCGAAAACCTCAACACTCCCAATGGGGTGGCCTTCAAAGACGGCGCCCTGTACGTGGCCGAGATCGACAAGGTGTGGCGCTACGACCACATTGAGTCGCGCCTGGCCAACCCTCCGCAGCCCGTGCTGGTGAGCGATGCCTTTCCCTCCAACAAATGGCATGGCTGGAAATACATTGCCTTTGGGCCAGATGGGCTGCTGTACGTACCGGTAGGGGCGCCCTGCAACATTTGCGACCGCGACGCCGACGGCTACGCCAACATCATGCGCATGCATCCCGACGGCAGTGGCCTGGAGGTATTTGCGCGTGGAGTGCGCAACACGGTGGGCTTCGACTGGCAGCCCGGTACGGGCGAGCTGTGGTTTACGGATAATGGGCGCGACCTCATGGGTGACGATCTGCCCAACGACGAACTCAACCACGCCCCACAGGCCGGCATGCACTTTGGCTACCCCTTCTGCCATGCAGGCGATATACCCGACCCCAAATTTGGCGAAAAACGCCCATGTGCAGATTTCACCCCGCCGGTACAAAAGCTTGCCCCGCACGCTGCCGCCCTGGGCATGAAGTTTTACACGGGCAGCATGTTTCCCCAAGCTTACAGGGGCCACATTTTCATTGCTGAGCACGGATCCTGGAACCGCAGCGAGCTCATCGGCTACCGCCTCAGCCTCGTCAAACTCAACGGAAACCAGGCCCTGAGCTACGAGCCCTTCATAGAAGGCTGGCTGCAGGATGGGGCTGCCTGGGGCAGGCCCGTGGACCTCCTCCAGCTACCCGACGGTTCCCTCCTCCTCTCCGACGACCACGCCAATGCCATTTA
>RFHT01000582.1 GCA_003696835.1 Bacteroidota bacterium | reverse complement strand
ATTTTAAATTTATCAGTCAAATACCTTCCTCTCTGATAAATTCTAATTCCGCTCTGATATGTTGCTTCTTGTTCCATCAATGGGTCATAAACCCACGGCTCTGCTTTGAGTGTCCGTAAGTTTATAGCCATCATCCATTAAAAGCAATATATAAGTGCCCTGGAAATGTAAACAATGTGGCACTTCGCAGGCTGATACCCAGCCACAATGTGCCACTTGTAAAGGACTTGCTCCAAAAGTAGAAGTTTTTCAAACTGATGAAAGGGTGTTGAACCTGGGCAGCCCCATCCATTTGTCGTGGATCGTGCAGCATGCCGATGAGGTGAGCATAGACGGGGAAAAGGTCGAAGCCAGCGGTTTGTGGAAACTAATGCCCAGAGAAACAACTACTTATACCCTTGTAGCCAGCAATGAGATAGGCGAAGTACGTGCAACTTGTGAGGTAAGCTTACCCCCACCGGAAATCAAATACTTTAAAGTTGCTGAAAAGGCCATACAGATAGGACGGCCCAGTATTTTGCATTGGGAAGTAGAGAATGCCGAGCAGGTATTTATAGACAGAGGGGTAGGCGAAGTGTCGAATCAATCATTTACTGAGGCCTATTTCGACCGGCCCGGGCCTGTGGTGCTGAGGGCGGTCAATGCAAGCGGGGAAGTAACTGCAAGCGTAGTGCTCAGCCTGCCCTTGCCAGAGATCAACGCTTTTTATGCATCAGATCCCATCATTCGGCTGGGGGAGCCCAGCGTTTTGCATTGGGACGTGGTGAATTTCAGCGAGATCAGCATTGACCAGGAGATAGGGGATGTGAGCGAACTGACGCGCGTAGAGGTTTATCCCGACAGAACAACGCGCTACACCCTGTGTGCCAGGAATGTTAGCGGAGAGGTACGTAAAAGCCTGGAACTGACGTTGCCTCCCCCCAAGATTCTGCACTTTGGTGCCGACAGTGAGCTGGCTACAGAAGGACGGTCGGTGAATTTATTCTGGCAGGTAGAAAACGCTTATAAAATAACCATTGATCACGATATAGGAGAGGTTACACACAAAAGCAGAGTACGAGTAAAGCCCGATTCAACCCTGACAACCTACATACTCACTGCAACCGGTCATTCGGGAGAAGCTCAGGCAGCTGTTGATGTAAGTATTTTTCCTATTCCCATGGAACAAAACGGCTTTATTCCTACACCCGAAATTTCAACAGATATTGACTTGGAAAACGAAAACTTTGACTTGTCCTTGCCACCAACCGAGAGTGAACTGGACCTCAACCTGTCCCTTTCCGACATCGAAAAAAACATCAAAAAACGGAATGGGAAGAAGATTGACCTGGAATACTACAAGAAAAAGGAAATCACCGAAGACCTGCTTGAACTGGAAAAACCAAGCCTTCGAAAAGAGATTGCACGCATATATAAGAAAGTATTTAAACCTAAAGTAAATTCTAAACACAAACGTTAAACTTTTCCATAATGAACGAGTACGCAGCATACATTGATGATCGCTCAGAGGAAAGAGAAAATCTTAGTCCTGTAAAAAGATTCTTTTTTGCCTGTGCGGGAGCCTACACCAAGATTCTTGAAGTATGCCCTTCTGAGCACAGTAAGTACATCGGTATCGGAGCCACGATTTTCCTCACGGCCTGCCTGGCTGTAATCTCTGGCACCTTTGCCATTAAAACCCTCATTGACAATACTTTTGTGGCGGTGATGTTTGGCCTTTTGTGGGGAGCGTTGATCTTCAACCTCGACCGCTACATCGTATCCAGCATACGCAAAGAGGGCAAGTTCTGGAATGAATTCGGTCTGGCCCTGCCACGCCTCATTCTGGCCGTGCTCATTTCCATTGTCATCACCAAGCCCATTGAAATTGAGTTGTTCAACAACCAAATCAATGCCGAGCTGTTTGCCTATACGGCCGATCTTGAAAAAGACGCCCTGGCCAAGCTCGACAACAAGCTGGGCCTGGACTCCATCAACAACGAAATCGTCATTGCCGACAGCCTTCGTAAAGAGTACAAGAAAATCAAGGACGGCAAACCCACTTCTTTCTCTTTTGGGGAAGTATCAAAGGAGTATGCCATAGCCAAAGACCAGTACGAAAAAGTCAAGGCATCCAATGAGCGCAGAATCCGCTCCAACAGCCGGCTGGCCGACCAGATCTGGAACAAGCACGCCCAGAAGGTGTATGAGGACGTAAGGGGTGAACGGGTGTTCAAAAAAATGTACATCGAGCCTCAGTACGCCCAGCAGCGCTCCAAGCTCTTTCGCACCAACAGGCGCCTGCAGGCCGAAATCGATGAAAAGAAAAAAATTATGGACGACCTCGAAGAGGCACGCAAAAAGGAGGAAGAAGAGTTCAAAAAAGGCATTGATGAAGATCTCTTCCTCGTCAAAGAAAAGCTGACTGTCCTCAAGGCCCTCAAAAGAGAAAAAGACTCTATCCGTAGCATAGAAGAACCGGCCGTAATTGAAAAGGCTAAAAAATATGGTGTGGGATTCCCCGCCAAAATTGAAGCGCTCGAACGCATGAAGTCCGAAAGCAGCTCTATCTGGTGGACGAGCAACCTCATCATGTTTCTCTTCATCATGCTGGAAACTTCTCCCGTATTTGTCAAAATGATTGTGAAACGCGGGCCCTACGACTACCTGCTGAGCAGAATTGAACACAAGAAGAAGATCTCAGCCCTGCAGAGCATTTCGGACATGAACTACGACCTCAACAAGGCCGTAAAGCGCCACGCTTCCAAAATGCAGGAAGAGCAAAAAACAGCTGCCCCCGAAAACCCCGTTCACCAAAACGGCCTGCACCCCGGCAGCAACGGCAAACCCCTTACCCCGGAAGTATTTACCGGTGAGGAGGCTTACGACAACTAATCTTAGCTGAATAACTTCTTTTTCTGACAGGTTCCGGCCCCGGGCCGGAACCTGCTGCTATTTGGGCGCTGCTGGCGTACCTATGAGGTAGATCACCCTGCCAAAGGGATGAAGGGCCTCTCGACTTTGACACTTTGCATAGTCAAAACATCGAATCCAGGTCACATGAGAGGATTTTGCGTAGTTTTCGGAAAAAGTGTAGTGGCAACTCTGAATACACAACATATTTATTGTCAATTAATTGATATTTTGATTACTTGCTATTGATAAGTACTTGATTGTTAGTTAGTTTTGTGTGAATTTTTCTGTGCACTCCGTGTTCTTTTGATTAAAATGGCTTTTGAGATAGCCTCTTGTGTATCTCAGGGAGGTGATGGCTGCCAGCCACCACCTCCTTTTTTGATTCATTTTAAATCAACTGTTTACCTTTTTCATGCTCAAAGGATAAAGGGCAAACATTCACCCTTTAATCCCATTGAGATGAAACACACCAAAATTTACACCCGCCTTGTCCTCCGGAACTTCCTGATGGGGCATTTACTCATCCTTGCTGCCAGTCATACCTATAGCCAGTGCAACAGCTTCCTGATGGGTGCTGAAACGTGTTGGTATCCATATACCCTCTGTGTCAACACCTCTGGCTATGCCCTGATCGATGTAAAAGCAGGCTATACCTATGAATTTACCACTTGTATGGATGTGATGTACGAAGGTTTTGCTTATTCCAGCTATGATCAAAATGGAAATTATTTTTCGATCAAAGTAAACCAATTCCCCTCTCAACTCATCATAGAGGAAGATGCGACAGCTATTCCCATCCTGAGTGAGCATAGAGGGCGTGTATGCAATGGCAATTACAACACCGCTGAAGTTGCCTGGACAGCTTATTTTACAGGCAAAATTCGCGTGTATGTACAGGAATATCCCAACAAACGTCCCACATCACATCCAAAAAGTGATTGTGTGGCAGCTTTTGCCTATCGCATTAGTGGATACCCCGACACGGTACAACCCAATTTGCTTTCCTGGTTCGTTCCTGACGCAAAGAAAACCGGTTCTAAATCTTTAGTGCCTCCCTTTTATGGCGTTATTGATATCGGCCAGCCTGGTAAAGTGGAATTTTCAGTGATTAATACGGGTAATGCGGTTTCCCAGCCCACCAAGACAGGTATTTATATCTCTAAAGATGGAATCTTGGATGCGTCTGACAAACTGGTCAAAACCGTGATCATTCCTCCTTTGGGAGTAGGGGAGTTTCATGAAGTAAGCACTACTTTTCCAACGGATGCCAGTTTGCTTGCCCATACAAATTCCTTCGGACAAATTCAGATTATCATGCGGGCAGATGATTGGCAGGAGATATCGGAATCAAATGAAAACGATAATGCGATCATGAAGGCAACAGGTGTGTCACTTCATACGCCTTCGACCCCCGGTACTCCGGACTATTCTGCATCCTTTGGCAGTGTAGGTTTTCACTATCAAAATCTAAAAAGACTGGAGATGGCGGTACAGGTCAAAAATATCGGGCCTGGAGATGTGGCCGCTATGGTAACTGATTACCATCTGTATTATTCCAACGATGCCACTTTGAGCAACAATGATATTTCCATGGAAACATATGCAGGACATAGTCTGGCATTTTACAACCTTGGGCCACTTGGCCTTAATCAATCTGTAAGCATTTATTTTGATATTGCAGATTGGACCCGTTTCGCTTCCTCCAATGAAAGCGGTTATTTTATTTTTGTAGCAGATGACGTCAACCGCATTGTGGAAGTTAATGAGCAGAACAATATATCTATCCAATCCATCACTTTTCCAGATTTATACACCATCCCCGACCTGGGTCCCATGTACCCAACTCAGCCCCTGGAGGAAGTGCTCAAATCTGAGATGTTTATGTATGAAGTACGAGTGTTGAATGTAGGAGAAACGGAAGTGCCTATCCCCACGATTGCCAGACTTTTCTTCTCAACAGATGATGTACTGGATGAGGAAGACCTGCCCATTGGAGAAGTGCCTGTAGACCCCATCGCTTCAGGCATGGAGTTCGCAATGGAAATAGCGGCCATGTTGCCACCTGAAGTAGAAGCGGGACCCGGATTTTTGATGCTGGAAGTCGATAGTGATCAGGAGATTGTAGAATCAGATGAAGAAAATAATGTATTGGCGATGGAAGTTACGGTCGTGGAGGCGTATGGCGAAGAGATGCGAAAAGGAAGGGTTGAGTCTGCCACTTTGGGTATGGCTTTACAGATTTATCCCAATCCGGGCAGGGGACTATTTTTCGCTGAAATGCCCATAGATGAAGCAGCCGATTTTGACAGACTGGCGGTTTTCGACTCAATGGGGAAAATGGTGTATCAATTCCCCCTTTCGGGAGAAGGGAAGTGGCAGATAAATCTTTCGGGCAAAGCTGCGGGAATGTATGTTGTGAAATGGTCGGGAGCAACAAAGCAGGTCAGTCGGAGGATTCTGTTGTTGCCTTAGTGCTACTACTCTGTCACAGAAGTTTTAGGACACCACTCCATTTCAGACCTGATAAGTATATTGACACTGATCGAACTGATTTGACTGATACCGGGTCTGCTACATGGCAGCGTAGGACAACCCATCCATCAGTCCGATCAGTCCAATCAGTGTCCGAATAAGAATTACCCCTCTATCAGCGTAAATCATAAGGACCAGTGTCATCCATGGTCATGAAGCCTTTCCGGCAAATCCAACGCACGACCAAACCTTCGGGATGAACCTGAAGGTGTTTCGAAATTTCTGTGACAGCCTACTACGGAGCAGAATGGGGAATTTGAACACAGCGGCGCAGCGGCATAGAAAAATAGTGGTATTTAGTTGATTTTCAAATTATTAGATCCGTGTTCATTTTTCATCTATCTGCATTATACTGTACGTGAAGTTTTTTTGACCACGAAAAACTCGAAATAGACGAAAAGAAGGAGGATATATTCGTCATTTTCGAAAAAATGAAACGAAATGGTCGAAAAAAATCCCAAATTTCGTGTTTTCCCTTTGTGGGATGGCTTCGCGCATTCGGGTATTTCGTGGTTTCTTTTAAGACCATGTACAGTAGTATGATCCACCTGCCTCCGTGTTTAATTTTTTTTGTTTATTGCCATCCAAATTCCGGAATATGCCTCAGCAATCCCCATACGACCTGATCACGGCCAGGCACTATGCAGCTTACCGGCCCCCGCTGCATGCGATGATTCTGAAAAATTGTTTGCAGGACAAAGCGCCTTACCGGAAAGGACTGGATATCGGCTGCGGAACCGGACACTCCACCATGGCGCTGCTGAATTATTGCCGGCAGCTTGTTGGCCTTGACCCCAGTCCGGACATGATCCAAAATGCACAGACACATCCCCGCATTCAATATGTGCTGGCACATGCCGGTCAAACGGGTCTGGCGGAAAACTCCTTCGACCTCATCACCTTTGTCGGCTCGCTTTTTTATGCCAAATCCCAGGCAGTGGTAGATGAAATCTGCCGGATAGGTGCCGATGGTGCCTCCGTACTGGTATACGACTTTGAAGTGTTGCTGGAAGCGCTGTATGCTGCTTGGGGGATGAAGCTGCCTGTGGAAGAAACCGAATACGATCACGCCCTCAATTTCTCAGGACTGAAGACCCCGGGTTTGCAGCAGGGTTTTTCGGGGGCAGATCAGCTTTCAGCTCAGTGCTGCCCAGCTGGCGCATTTGCTTTTGTCCGTTCAAAGCGCGCATCAGGCATTTGCACGCAAGTTCGGGCAAGCCGATCCCTGGCATTCGCTGGTGCAGCTTCTTAACCGGCAGTCCTCCCCTGACTTCCGGGAGTTGGCGGCTGTGCTATATGTGTCGCTTTATCGCTATCGAAAGCAATGAAGGTCGGTTCCTGTATCCGGAAAAGCGGATTCGCATAAAAAATAGTCACAGCGTACGCTGAGTGCACGAAGATTTCGTAAATTATGCCTCAGACCTGAGTTTCTTTAGCCATAGAGGACACTGAGCGCACACAGAGATACTTTAAATCCCTGATTATGAATGCTCTGAGTGACCTTTATGTGCCTTGGTGGCTGAATTTTTTATCAGAATAAAGAAAGCACCTTGATGAAAAATCCCCAAATAGACGAATACATCCGGCATGCGCAGGCATTCGCACAGCCCATCCTGAAACATTTGCTGGCAGATTAGGGGTTCAGGTATCAATACCTTATGGATTTTTTTACGACGCATGCAGGGCTTCGTTAGTGGGTATGGATGAATGCCAACTGCCCGGGCAAGCGTTGCCCGGGCAGCGAAAGATGTACCTAATTCCCCAAGGGTCGTTCGGCTGAGCGCTAGAATATCCGCGTGGGCCGTATATCGTCTCCACTGATCTTATGAACGGGAGCGATCGTGTCTCTATAAAAAAATCGTATCATGAAGTGGTTGGCATCGGCTTCAGTAGAACTCTGGTATCGCTGGACAAGCCCCATAAAGTTGCTATGGCCTTTTTTATGCAGGTTGTAGTACATCAGATCCACTTCGTCGATGGAAGGCATAAACCAGTCATCAAAGCCATTCAGGACCAGTTCATCTACTAACTTGGTAGAAGCAGAAGGACTGGAACACATCTTATCCAAGATTTTCTGGGTATTGGCTGGCCCTTCGCCCACTTCTCTACCTGTGGCTCCTGTTACTTCTCCAACGCATCCCCAGGGGGTAAAATTTCCATAATCATCAGGCGTGGTTACCAGGCCTTCTCCGCTGAATTTGGGGTATTTGGCGGGTTCCGTATTGACGAAAAAGATGATGCCGCCGGCGTAATTCTTGCCATAGAGGCTGTCCAGGGACAAGCCGGCCTGGGCCATTTTCAGGGGGCTTCCACCTCTGTCCAGTCGTTGCTGGACGGATACATAGGTTTCACAGTTTGCGCCTTCATAGCCATCTGGGCAGCCACAAGTGCCGTCGTTACAAGTGCCTCCATTCTGGCAAACAACTGCTGCACAGGGGTCAGGTTCCTGGCAGGCGTTTAAGATACAAATCAGGGTAAACATCCCCATAAGTGCCGTAAAACATGCAGATTTTTCATTTTTCGATTGATTATGTGTGATTAAGTACTTGAACAAAAATCGCTTTTCCGTTTCAATCTAAAGTACGGAATTGCAGCACGAAGGGAAAAATATTTCAGGCTGTTTGTTCTGAGTGGTAGGCTATATGTTCTGAATGGTATGAGGAGCGACTTTTAAACAGAAATAGAAATGACCATTTTTTTTAAAAAGAACACGGAGGCAGAGAGATACAGAGCGATTGAAAAATCAATATGTTATCTCTTGGTCTATGTGTCTCCGTGTTCAATTTCTATACTTTTGAGCATCTACTATCTGGCCCTCAACACTTCTATTTGATCACACTAAAGGCTATATGATGCCTGCGCCCGGCCCCGGGCCGGAACCTGCTGCTATTTGGGCGCTGCTGGCGTACCTATGAGGTAGATCACCCTGCCAAAGGGATGGATGGCCTTGCCAATTTGCCAGCTGTAATCATTGGGGGGCAGGCTTTGCACCAGCTTCTCCAGCATGGCCGGGCTGTACAGCCTCAACACCGATACCCAGCCATCCCACAGGGTGCAGAGGGGAATAAGGGGGATGAGATAGGTAAACAACAGGCGACTCCAGCTAAAAGGGCGGATAAAGGGCGTAAACAGCCAGGGCAGCAGCGTTAGGGCCAGGGTGTTTAGCAGCAGTTGAACCACCGATTTGTCCAGTGGCTCAAATATCCCAATGGGAACGCCTTCTTCCACGGCACGAAGCAATACCCTGCGGGCTTCGGCAGGCCGAAAGTGATGAAAACCATTGAATATGGTGCGAAACCCTTCCGGTAATCCGCTGGGCTGACGGGCATCTACCGGCACGGGCAGGTAGCCTATTTTTCCTCCCGACTGCTCCGCCACCCACTGAAAGGCTGGCAGATTGGGGTAGAGGTCGCTCAATATGGCGCTAAACTCCTGCATGCCTGCATTCTGCAGGGCCCGCTGGACCAGCAGCATGGACCCGCCCCCGCCCGAACACAGGTCCACCAGCCGGGTGTGGCCCGTTTGCTGCATAGCAGCTTTGAGCCGGGGCACCACCGCCCGGAATACGTCAAATACCTCCATCATAAAGCGAAGAAAATCGGTTTGCCCCTGCCGAATGGCCTGGGGGTACCAGGGCAGGTCCTCAAATTCAAAAAGGTGCAGGCGAAACATCTGCCTCAAATAGGCAAATTTCTTCCAAGATCGCAAAAGCGACCTCCAGCCAAAATGCAACACGCTCCCCTTTTTTCCTCTGGGGAAGAAAAAAAAATCATCAGCCATTAAACTTTTGCGCCCCCTCCCAGTCCAATTACCAAACATTCACAAAAAACATTCATTAATAAAATTTCTAAGGTCATGAAAACAAGAATTCTCGTACTAACCCTGCTTTTTTTCGGATTGGCTTTTAGCAGCAGCAGCCTGCAGGCACAAACAGCTACCCCCAAGGTAAGCAAGCGCCAGGTACACCAGCAGAAGCGCATACACAAAGGTGTAAAATCAGGCGAAGTAACCGGCAAGGAATACGTTGCCCTGCAAAAACAACAGCGCAATGTACGCAGGCACAAAAGGGCAGCAAAAGCCGACGGCAAAGTAAGCCGTAGGGAGCGGGCCAGGCTGCACGCCCACCAAACCAAAGCCAGCGCCAACATTTACCGCGCCAAGCACAACAAACGCAAGCGCAAATAGTGATCTGTTTCGGAAAAGTCCTTGTTCTGAGAAAAGAAGCGCAATAGAACAGGCTTCGCTTCATCATACAGACGGGTGCCAGGCATAGCTGGCACCCGTTTTCGCATAATTGCAAGCCGTAGAAATTTTAACATTGCTCACCTTTTCTTATTCTTGCATCCAGGCTTAAACTAAACCGATATGAACGCCCGGCCAATCAAACAAATCGTCCTGCTTTCAGCTTTTTTTCTCACGGCCTATCTTCTGGCCACTTCCCTGCAGCAGCAGCCCGAAGAATTTGCCTCAGCAGCCGGTGCTTCAGCTATCCCCTCTGCCTATTTCGAAGGAAAAACCATAGAGTGGGTGGTTCCCTTCAAAGAAGGGGGTGGGGCCGATACATGGGCGCGTTTCAACGCCAATTTTTTCATGAAATACCTCGAAGGCCATCCCGTTGTAGTGGTCAAAAACATACCGGGAGGGGGTTCTATCAAGGGGGCCAACCTCTTTGCCCAACGCGCAAAGCCCGACGGGCTGATGATACTGGGCACTTCGGGCACCACCCAAATGCCCTACCTGCTGCAGGACCCCCGCGTACGCTATGACTATCAGCAGTTCAAACCCATCATGGCCTACCCAAACGGAGGGGTGGTGTACTGTTCGCCTGCACTGGGCATACGCTCGGCAGCTGAGCTGCCCAAACTCAAAAACGTACCCCTAAAATACGCCAGCCAGGGGCCCACCTCTCTGGACCTGGTACCCATGTTCTCCTTCGATTTGCTGGGGCTGGATGTACAGGCAGTTTTTGGATTCCGGGGCAGAGGCGCCGGGCGCCTGGCCTTTGAGCGGGGAGAGGTACTCATCGACTACCAAACTTCCTCGGCCTACTTGAAAAATGTGGTTCCCCTCATAGAAGCAGGCGAAGCTATTCCCCTCTTCAGTTTTGGGGCACTGGATGAATCCGGGCAGTTGATACGGGACCCCAGCTTTCCCGAGCTGCCACACTTTGGCGAAGTATATGAACAAATGGGGCACAGCCGCAGCGGTATCGCATGGAGAAGCTGGTTTGCCTTTATGTCGGCTGGTTTTGGCGGCATGAAGCTCTTGCTGGTACCCAAAGAAACGCCGGATGAAATTGTGGCCCTGTACGAACAGGCCATTGTGGCCATGAAGAGCGATTCGCTCTACCAGGCCACCAAAGTAAAAGCCCTGGGCCTGTACCCTCAGGCCACAGGGGCTCAGGCGCAAAAGATATTTGAGCTGGCCACGCGGGTGGGAGAAGAAGAAAAGGCCTATATGAAAAACTGGCTGAGAAAAAAATATGGCTTGAATATTTGAAAAAGCTTGAACGGCATGTTTGAATTGCTCATAGACACCTTTCAGCATCTTTTTACCCCTGCCCATTTCCTCTATCTCGTGCTGGGGGTGGTGCTGGGCCTGGTCATAGGGGTATTTCCCGGCCTGGGGGGCATAGCAGGGCTTTCGCTTCTGCTGCCCTTTCTCTACGGCATGGATGAGGTAGCAGCCCTGGCCACGCTGGTGGGCCTGGTGGCCGTCATTCCCACTTCGGCCACCTTTACGTCTGTGCTCATGGGCATACCGGGCTCCAGTTCCAGCCAGGCCACTGTGCTGGACGGCTTTCCGCTGGCCCGCCGGGGTGAGGCTTCCCGGGCACTGGGGGCCGCCTTTACGGCTTCTCTGTTTGGGGGGCTGTTCGGCGCCTTTATCTTGACCTTTTTCGTTCAAATTGCCCGCCCCCTTATTCTGCTCTTTGGTTCGGCCGAGCTCTTTATGCTGGCCGTTTTCGGGCTGTCCATGGTAGGTTCCCTTTCGGGCAAAAGCCTGATGAAGGGCATTGCTGCCTGTGGGTTGGGCATATTGGCGGGCAGCATGGGAGCTGCCCCTGCCACGGGTGAGTTCCGCATGGTATTTGGCATAGATTACCTATACGATGGCCTGCCGCTGGTGGTCATTGCCCTGGCCATGTTTGCCTTTCCCGAACTCACAGAGCTCTTTCGAAAAGACCGCGCCATAGCCGAAGGGGCTGAGCTGGGCCAGGGAGGCTGGAAAAAGGGCCTCAGGGATGTGCTGCGCAACAAATGGCTGGCCCTTAGGTGTGCAGGCATAGGCACCATTGTGGGGGCCATTCCGGGTATGGGTGGCAGCGTAGTGGACTGGATTGCCTCGGGCATGCCGTGCAAACTACCCGTGACAAATCCCAATTTGGCAAAGGAGACATTCGGGGCGTGATCGCGCCCGAATCAGCCAATAATGCCAAGGAGGGGGGAGGCCTCATCCCCACCCTGCTCTTTGGTATTCCCGGCTCGGGCTCAATGGCCGTATTCCTGGGAGGCATGGTGCTCATTGGCATAGAAGCGGGCCCGGCCATGGTTTCTACCCATCTCAACCTTACCTATACGGTCATTTGGTCGCTGGCCATCGCCAATGTGCTGGGAGCAGGCCTTTCCCTGCTGCTGGCCAACCCCATTTCCCGCCTCACCCATATAAGGTTCAGCCTGCTGGCTCCCTTCATGATCGTGATCATCAGCTTTGCGGCCTTTCAGGCTGGCAAGGACATGATGGACCTCTGGATGTTGTTGATATTTGGGGTCACCGGCCTGTTTATGAAGCGATTTGGATGGTCACGCCCGGCCTTTCTCATTGGCTTTGTGCTGGCCACCCAGGCCGAAAGCTACCTCAACATGGCGGTGCAATTTTACGGCTGGAGCATGTTTTTGCGCCCGGGGGTGCTCATCATTCTGCTCTTGTCTCTGGTATCGGTTTATTTCAGCAGGAAGGGCACTGTAGATGAGCAGGCCCAACTGATGGAACAGCCCAAATCCCCCGATATGCGTATAGGGCCCCAGCTGCTGTTTGCCCTCATTGTAGGGGTATTTATGCTCATGACCATTGTCGATGCAGCAGAGCAATCTTTTCTGGGTGGGGTTTTCCCCTTGGCCATTGCCCTGTGCAGCCTGCCTTTTCTGCTAGGGGTGATCTGGGTTTTGGCAAACAAAAAAATGGAGCATGTTGCTGTGTTTGATGCCGAGCAAATGGCAGCACCCGGTACGTACCAGGCGCCCTGGTATGAACCCGTGCTATGGGTGGGCGGGCTGTTTGTGCTGAGCTGGCTCATCGGCTTTATCCCTGCTGCCATGCTGTTTTTTATCAGCTTTTTTACCCTTAAAGCACATACCGGCTGGCTCAAAACCCTGCTGCTCACGGCCGGAGGCATATTGTTTCTGCTTGTTCTCGGGCATTTTCTCCACCTGGAGTTTCCTCCAGGGCTGCTCATGCAGCACCTGCCCTTTGGCCAGTAGGGGGCTACCTGCTACACGAGCAGGTATTGAATGGAGCCAGGGCTGTGCCACTTACCTATGCGGCCGGATAGGTTGCCCGCAGGGCTTCAATGGCAGTGAGCAGTTCGTCCACTCCCTGGCTCACCGGAAGGGAAACTGGCACTCCAAATTCCTGCTCATAAGCTGTTTTGGCTGCCAGGGCCTCTTCGGGGCTCAGGCCTGAGGTATTGAGGGCCATGCCGATCACCCTGGAGCCATACAAATTAATCAGTTCTACAAAGCGGGAAACAGGCGGGATCTCCAGGCCCGCTTCTTCCCAGCCTTCCACATATTTGCGCCCGGGCGCATGCTGCAGGATCACATGCCGGGCATTGGCCGAGATGAGGTACTCCGGCCCGCAGGGGCCGCTGGGATTGAGCAGCGAGGCCTGCCCTTCGAGCAGCATGATATCGGGCTGCTCGTTGCGATAGCAGGAAACAATGGCGTGTTCAAACTCCCCACACACAAAGTCGTTGAGGGTGGAGTCGAATACAAAGCCGTATTTCAGCCCCTGCAGCCAACCGGTTTGGCCGGTATAGATCATGTGGGCGTTGTATCCCTTCTGCTGCAGGGCCTGGGTGAGCATGAGGGTGGTGGTGCGTTTGCCCAGAGCACAGTCGGTGCCCAGCACGGCAATAATGGGACACTTCACTTCGTAAATCTCTCCCGACCAAAAGTGCAGTTCCTCCCTGCTTTTGGGTTTGCGTACGTCAATGAGTTGTAGTCCCTTGCGGGCTGCGCTTTCGGCCAGCCTGGGATTGTCGCACATGAAATGGTGCAAACCGCTAACCAGCGACATGCCCGCCTCCAGGGCCTGGCTGAGTTCCTCGATCAGACTGTCGGGCAATAAGCCGCCGTGGGTGGCTACCCCTACGATGCAAAAGCTGGCTTTTTCGCCATGCTGGGCCAGGAACTCATCTATGGTGGCATAGATGGGAATGTTGCGCCTGATACCGTCCAGCACCTCGCCGGCATCCCGGCCTGCATGCTGATGGTCGATCACCGCCGTGATGTGGTAGCGGCTGGTAGCGCGAATGAGGCCATGAGCCGTTTTGGCGTTGGGGCTGTTTAGTATGCCCGCGGTAAGTATGATGGCGTTTCCGTCCATGTAAATATGGGATTAAGGAATTGAGTAAGCGTTAACTATTCTTTCCATCCGGGCCCTTTGATGAACCTTCCGGGCGTGGCGCCGGTATGCTCACCTGCTTTGAGCACTTGCTGGCCATTGACCCATACGTGCTGCACTCCCGTCGCATACTGGTGGGGATTTTCGTAGGTGGCATGATCCTGTATGGTGGCGGGGTCAAACACCACTATATCGGCGTAGTAACCGGGCCGGAGCATGCCTCTTTTTTGGAGCTGGAGGTTTTGGGCGGGCAGGGCTGCCAGTTTTCGTATGGCTTCCTCCAGGGGTATCACCTGCTCATCGCGCACGTATTTGCCCAGCAGACGGGCAAAATTGCCGTAGGCGCGGGGGTGGGTGCTGCTTTCGAGAAATTTGCCCTCCGGGGCCATAGAAGCTGCATCGGAGCCAAAGCTCACCCAGGGAATGGCAATCTGCTTTTTTACATTTTCCTCCGACATGAGAAAATACACCACCTGCACCCGGCTGCCGTCTTCTATCACCAGGTCGATGGCTGTTTCTTCGGGGCTTTGGTTTCTGAGCCTGGCCACTTCTGCCAGGGTTTTGCCGGTATATTCGCGCAGAGCTTCATTGTTGAAGCCCACCAGCAGGATGTTGTCGGCCGTGCCAGCGGCATAGTAGAGGTTTTCCCAGTCCTGGGCGTCGGTTTTCATTTCGGCTATTACTTTTTTCCGGATAGCGGGGTCCTTCAAGCTGTTGGCCCAGGCCTGGTAACCGCCT
Organism: Bacteroidota bacterium; assembly: GCA_003696835.1. Taxonomy (GTDB): domain Bacteria; phylum Bacteroidota; class Bacteroidia; order J057; family J057; genus J057. The sequence continues at coordinate 3,327 of RFHT01000582.1, read as the reverse complement.
TCCTGCACCCAGGGGGGCATGGCGGCATCCAGGCCGGTAGAGCCGGCGGTATAGGTGTACATATCAGCAGTGATGTGCAGGCCCGCTGCCCGGGCACTGTCGATTTTGCGTATGACGGCATCCATTTTGTGCCAGTTGGACTTGCCGGCCGCTTTGAGGTGGTAAATTTCGGCCCTTATTCCCGCTTCTTTGGCAATGCGCAGCACTTCGTCCACCGCTTCGAGTAATTTATTGCCCTCTGAACGTATATGGCTGATGTACATGCCGTCGTATTCGGCTGCCACTTTACATAGCTCAATGAGTTCTTCTGTATCTGCATAAAAAGCAGGGGCGTAGATGAGGGAAGAGCCCACGCCCATTGCACCTTCTTCCATGGCCTGGCGGGTGAGGATCTTCATGCTGTCCAGCTCTTCGGCCGTAGGCGGGCGGTCCTCGTAGCCGATCTGGTGCACCCGCAGGGTAGTAGCCCCCACAAAGGAAGCTACATTGCAGGATACGCCTTTATCCTCCAGGTATTGGAGGTACTCCCCCAAGGTCGTCCATGGTACTTCCTGCTCCAGCCGTTCTTCCATTTGGGCTTTCATCCGGGGGTTGAGCGGCCCCATGGAGGAGCCTTCTCCCATCACTTCCAGGGTCACGCCCTGGCGTATGTCGCCCTGTGAGCGTCCGTCTTCCAGCAGAGACACTGTGGCCCAGCTGAGCATGTTGATAAAGCCGGGACTTACTGCCAGGCCGGCGGCGTCTATTTCTTCCAGGCCCTGTGCACCCGACAAATCGCCCACAGCTACGATGGTATCGCCCTGCACGGCCACATCGGCCTTTTTGCCTGCCTGACCTGAACCGTCGTAAACCGTTCCGTTGCGTATAATGAGGTCGTATTGCTGAGGTGGACTGCAGGCCGCAAAGGCCCATATTGCGAAAACCCCCAGGGTCCAAATCAGATTTTTCATAGCGAGTATGCTTAACGAAGTTTTCTTGCTGCGAGGTGCAGAAGATGGGCTAAAGATCGGATTTTTTGGGTACAAATCAAGAGAGGATAAAAAGGATGCTAGCGGCCCGCTGTTTGTGAAATACGATTGCCCTCATGAGGAAGCGGTAAGGGGAGAAAGCTTTTTTCGAAAAGTAAAAAAAATCCCTATTATTGGGCATTACTCCAAACAATCGCACATTGACCCGTATCATGCACTATCTCCGACCTACTACTTTCCTGCCCCTGTGGCTGGGAATGGCCCTCATCCTGGGTACCTCCTGTGGTGAGGTAGGTGGCCGCAAAAGCTCAAACTCGCCCACGGTCTGGACGTTAACCACCCGGTACATAAAGCCATGGTATTTATGGCTGATAAGGTGGCCGAGAAGTCAAACGGCCAACTGGAGCTGCAGGTGTATCCCAGCCAGCAGCTCGGCACCGAGCGCCAATGCCTGGAGTTGCTTCAGATAGGCTCTATTGCCATGACAAAGGTCTCTGGTGCAGTCATGGAAAGCTTTTCGCCTGATATCAAAGTGCTGAGTATTCCTTATGTATTTCGCAGCAAAGCCCACCATTTCAAAGTACTGGACGGAGAAATTGGCCAGCGGCTGCTGCTGGGAGGGGAGAAGTACTGGCTCAGGGGCCTGTGCTTTTACGACGCAGGCAGCCGCTCTTTTTACACCAGAGACAAGCCCATCAAACACCCCGACGATCTGCAGGGTTTGAAAATACGCGTACAGGAAAGTGAAACGGCCATCACGCTGGTCAACACCCTGGGCGGTACCGGTACGCCCATTTCATGGGGAGAGCTCTACACCGCCCTGCAGCAAAAGGTGGTAGATGGAGCCGAAAACAACCCACCCAGTTTTTATACCTCCCGCCACTACGAGGTGTGCAAGTACTACTCTCTGAACGAACATACCATGGTACCCGACATACTGGTGATGAGTACCATTGTATGGAAGCGCCTCAGCCCTCAGGAGCAACAATGGATACAGGAGGCCGCCGACGAGTCGGTGGTTTATCAGCGCAAGCTGTGGGAGGAGTTTGAGCAATACTCCCTCGATGAGGTACAGAAAGCGGGGGTGGAGGTGATCAGGCCCGACAAACAGCCCTTCATGGATAAAGTAAAACCCATGATTGAATCCTACAAACCCGATGCCCGCATTTACGGCCTGATCGAGGAAATTCAGGCGGTGAAGGTAGCCGGTGAAAAAGAGGGCTTGTAAAGTTGATTAACCCTTAGCATACAAAACATACATGCACCTCAGAAAACAAATCGACAAGCTGCTGGAAGTCCTTTTGGTAGGGCTGATGGGCATCATGGTACTGAATGTGCTGTGGCAGGTACTTTCGCGTGCGCTGAATGCTTCTACTTCTTTTACCGATGAGCTGGCCCGCTTTCTGCTGATTTGGGTGGGCATTTTGGGGGCCGCCTATGTAAGTGGCAAACACATGCACCTGGCCATCGACTTGCTGCCCCAAAAATTAAGCGGCACCAAAGCCCGCAACCTCAACCTGCTCATTTATGCGCTGGTGTTTATTTTTGCGGCCCTGGCCATGCTGGTGGGTGGCATACGGCTGGTATATATCACGCTCATGCTGGGCCAAAGCTCGCCGGCTATGGGGCTCCCCCTGGGGGTGGTATATTCGGTGGTGCCCCTCAGCGGGCTGCTCATCATGTATTATAGCTTCATGGACATGGTGGCGGAGGTCAGGGGGGAAGGGTAGTTCCGAAGCGTACAAAGGGCATCAAGGGTATCACCAGGCGAATGGGTGCATGATGTGAGTGGGGCACACAGAAAGGCCGTAAAAATTCCCCAGGGGAGGATGGCACAGCTTAGGAGCGTTCAGGTGGCCATGCAAGTCGTAGTGCAGCGAAGACTTCTTTAAGGAGATAGAGCGAGAAATCCATTAAAGACCATGGAATACATTGAAGTATTGATTCTGGTGTTGAGTTTTATCAGCCTGCTGGCCCTGGGGGTACCCATTGCCTACAGCATAGGGCTTTCCTCATTGTTTACCATGCTGGTGAGCATAGCGCCCGTGCCGGCTTTTACCACGGTAGCCCAGCGCATGGCCACAGGGCTGGACAGCTTTGCCCTGCTGGCCATTCCCTTTTTCATACTGGCAGGCCAGTTGATGAACAGCGGGGGCATTGCGCGCAGACTCATCGACTTTGCCAAGGCCCTGGTAGGCATGTTTCCGGGCGGCCTTGCCTACGTCAACATCATTGCGGCCATGTTTTTTGGGGCTATTTCGGGCTCGGCTGTGGCAGCAGCTTCGGCCATTGGAGGCTTTATGCACCCCCGCATGGTGAAGGAGGGCTACGATCCCGATTTCAGTGCAGCGGTCAACAT
>RFHT01000581.1 GCA_003696835.1 Bacteroidota bacterium | reverse complement strand
TTTGGGGAAAATAGTTCCTTTTCCACTAATTTTTGAGAGTTTACACATAATCCACCAATTCTTTTGCATGTTTTCTGGTATATACAAAAGTAAGAAAGTACTCATTACTGGCGACACGGGCTTCAAGGGAAGCTGGCTTTCAGCATGGCTGTATATGCTCGGAGCCGAGGTATATGGGCTTGCAAAGGATATCCCCTCTTCTCCCAGTATGTTTGAGTGCCTGGATCTGGCCAGCAAAATCCGTCACGAATTCATCGATATACGGGATTTTGACAAGCTGAATAAGGTAATCAGGCAGATAAAACCTGACTTTGTGTTTCACCTGGCCGCCCAAACGCTGGTGGGCCCCTCCTATCAGGATCCACTGGAAACCTTTTCTTCCAACATCATGGGGGCCTGCCATGTAGCCGAGGCCCTGCGGCTTTCGGCTCACCCCTGTACAGCTGTGATCATCAGCAGCGACAAGGCCTATGAGAACGTGGAATGGACCTGGGGGTACCGCGAAAACGACCCGCTGGGAGGGAGTGACCCCTACAGTGCCTCCAAAGGGGCCATGGAGATTGCGATACGTTCTTATTACCGTTCTTTTTTCAGGCAGGGGCCCGTACGCCTGGGCACTGCCCGTGCGGGCAATGTCATAGGGGGTGGCGATTGGGCCGAGGCCCGTATCGTACCCGACTGCGTACGTTCCTGGTCGCAGGGGCAGCCGGTGCTCATTCGCAGCCCCAAAGCCACGCGGCCCTGGCAGCATGTACTGGAGCCTCTGAGCGGATATTTGTTGCAGGGCATGGCCCTGCATACCGACCCGGCATTCAACGGGGAGGCCTTTAACTTTGGGCCTTTTGCCGAACAAAACTACACCGTGCTGGAACTGCTTACGACCATAGCGGATTGCTGGGGCCTTGCAGCAGACAAGCGCTTTGAAGTACAACAACAAACGAGCTTCCACGAAGCGGGCCTGCTCAAAGTCAACTGCGATAAAGCCCTGCACCTGCTGGGCTGGCGGCCCTGCATGCGCTTTGAGGCTGCCGCCAGCATGACGGCCGGGTGGTATGCCCACTATTACCAGAAGGGACTTGAAGGCTTATGGGAGCTGACTATCCATCAAATTGAGCAATACATGGAGGAGGCTGCTGCCGCCGGCATTGCCTGGGCACGCCCTCTGGTGCATTAACTTTTTTCATCAGTAAAGCTTCAGACAACATGAAACCCAACGCCCAACATACAGATACCTCTGTATTGAATACAGGACCACAGCGCACAGGCAGCAGCTGCCGTTTTTGCAATACGCCTCTGCGGCACACCTTTGTGGATCTGGGCATGTCGCCCCTCTGCCAAAACCGCATTAAACCCGAACAATTGCAGGAAATGGAACCCTTTTATCCCCTGCATGTGTATGTGTGCCACAGCTGCTTCCTCGTGCAGCTGAATGAGATTGTGAGCCCCATGGAAATTTACAAAGACTACGCATACTTTTCTTCTTACTCCGACAGCTGGCTGGAGCACTGCAAGGCGTATGTGGAGATGATGGTGGAAAAATTTACCTTTAACAAGGATCATTTTGTGGTGGAACTGGCCAGCAATGACGGGTATTTGCTCCAGTACTTCAAACAGAAAGGCATTCCCTTGCTAGGAATAGAGCCTGCTGCAAATGCTGCCAAACTCGCAGAAGAAAAGGGCATAGAATCCTGGGTAAAGTTCTTTGGTCGTGATACGGCCAGAGAAATTGTACAGCGCAAGGGGAAAGCCGATCTCATACTGGGCAACAACGTACTGGCCCATGTACCCGACATCAATGATTTTGTAGGGGGAATGAAGGTATTGCTGGCTCCTTCCGGCCTCATCACCATGGAGTTTCCCCATTTGCTCAACCTGGTGCAGTACAATCAGTTTGACACCATCTATCACGAACACTATTCCTATTTGTCATTATACACCGTTGAAAAAATATTCAGTGAGCATGGTCTCCACCTCTTCGATGTAGAAGAGCTGCCCACGCATGGCGGGTCTATCCGCATTTATGCGCAGCATCAGGAGAGCGGAGTCCATACACAAACTACTCGCTATCAAGCTATTCTGAAACGGGAGCTGGATGCCGGCATTGATCAGCTCACCTATTACAGTGCCTTTACAGAGCAGGTGAAAGCCACCAAAAGGCGTATATTGTCCTTTCTGATTTCGGCCAAAGAATCGGGTAAAACGGTGGTGGGATACGGAGCGCCCGGCAAGGGCAACACCCTGCTCAACTATTGCGGCATTGGCACCGATTTTCTCGACTTTACGGTGGACCGCAACCCCTACAAGCAGGGACATTTCCTGCCCGGTTCGCACATTCCCATTTTACATCCGGACGCCATCCGGCAGGCCCGGCCCGACTATGTGTTGATTCTACCCTGGAATCTCAAGGATGAAATCATGCAACAACTCAGCTACATACAGGATTGGGGTGGCCGGTTTGTTCTGCCGATTCCCGAACTAAGTATAGCATAGCAAACTTTACACATATTACTTATTATTTTATACAAGACTAAACATATAATAGATTTTATATAAAAGTGTGCATAATATTCCATTCACCT
>RFHT01000580.1 GCA_003696835.1 Bacteroidota bacterium | reverse complement strand
GCAAAATGTACAGGGCATTTACCGCGACCCCTTCACGGTGACGGCGGCCCTGTTTCAGACCCGCTTTTTACTGGGACACAGCCTCGCCCCTGCCAGCCCCAACCAGCAGACCCAGCTGAAACTGTGCACCAACAAAGTAGATGCACTCCGGCAGGCGTACAAAGCCCTGCGTGAAGGTGCTTATGAGCAGCTGAAAAATGCTGTGGCCAAACAAAACTGGAATCCATTAGAATAACCCCAACCTACTATGCAAACTTCCCGCAGGACTTTTCTCAAAACAGCTGCCCTGGGCACGGCTGCCCTGGGCATAACCCCTGCTCAGCACGCCGCAGTGCCAGAGGCGCCCGCAAGCACGCAGGGCCGTATCAAACTGGCCATTTCCTCATACTCTTACTGGCATTTCCGCCCCCCAAAAACCAAAATCGAAACGGTCATAGATGAGGCGGCACGCCTGGGCGTGGAAGGCGTGGACATCCTACACCGGCAAATGGATAGCGAGGACAGCGGCTACCTACAAAGCCTCAAGCGACATGCTTTCCTAAATGGCATTGACCTTATCTCCCTTTCCATCCACCAGGATTTTGTAGATCCCGCCAAAGAGGTGCGCAACCAAAACATTGCCCACACCCTGCACTGCATAGAGCTGGCCTACGAAATGGGCATTCCCTGCATTCGCCTCAACTCGGGCCGCTGGGGTACGGTGAAAAGCTTTGACAAGCTCATGGAGATGCGGGGCGAGGAACCGGTGCTGGAAGGCTATACCGAGGACGATGGCTTTAAGTGGTGCATCGACAGCATAGAAACATGCCTGTTTAAAGCAGCGGAGTGCGGGGTCATACTGGCCCTGGAAAACCACTGGGGCCTCACCCGTAGCCCTGAAGGCCTGCTGCGCATTGTCAATGCCATTGACTCGCCCTGGTTGGGGGTCCTCATGGATACCGGCAATTTTCTGGAAGCGCCCTACCCCAAGCTGGAGATGATTGCCCCCAAGACGGTATTTGTGCAAGCCAAAACCTACTACGGCGGCGGAGAGTGGTACACCCTTGACCTTGACTATCACCGCATAGGGGAAATACTGCGCTCGGTTAATTACCGCGGCTATGTGGCCATAGAGTTTGAAGGCAAGGAAGAGGCGAAAAGCGGAGTAGAAAAAAGTGTAGCCCTGATGCGGGAAGCCTTTGGCTGAGGGAAGCTATGGAGGAGCACCTCACCGCTGTTCGTGGAAGATCAGCATAGGTAATGCCGCTTCCTGAAGCGTTTCATGGGTGATGGGTTTGCGAAACAACCGTTCCCAGAAGCTGTGGTGGTGGGTGGTCATACACAGCAGGTCGGCCCCGTATTCAGCCGAAAAGCGAATGAGGGCCTGGCTGATGTCTGATTCCTGTACCACTTCAAATTCAATTTTGCCCGAAGCCAGTTCTATCTTCCCCAGTTCTTTTTCAAACAGGGCTTTCAATGCTTCCTGCCGCTTTTCGGTTTGTTGCTGCACATGCAGCACACATAGCCGGGCCTTCAACGCATTGGCCAGCGCGATGAGCTGAGGGGGAAGGCTCAGCTCTTTTTCTTCAAAATTGGTGGCATATAGCAAGCGTTCGATGGGTTTGTAGCTGGCAGAGGGCGGCACCGTCAGTACCGGGTGGTCAGCCCGCTCTATCACGGCCGCGCTCACGCTGCCCCAGAAGCCTTCCTTGTCTGCCCCCTCGCCACGGGTGCCCATGATGATGAGGTCGGCCTGAACGCGCTTGGCGTAAGCCAGCAGTTCCTCTACTGGCAGCCCCTGCCGGAGCACAGACGAAAGCTGCAAAGAGGGAAAGGACTGCCGAATGCGCCTGAGCAGGGCATTCATGCGGGTTTCGGCTGTGCGAAGGGCCTGCTCCTGGGCGTCGGCCACCAACTCCCCCGAAAGGTACATGCCCCCCTGGCTGGCATAGTGGTAGGCGTGAAACACCAGCAAGCGCGCCCGCAGTTTTTCAGCCAAAAACAGGGCATATTGCAGGGCGTGATTGGCACTGTCGGAAAAATCGGTGGCAAATACAAGGGTGCGCATGAAGACGAAAGTGGTTGCAGGCTAAATAGAAGCCCCAATTTAGCCAAAATGCTCAACATACCAACTGCCCCACGGTCTCCTTTTGAAAGGTGAGCAGGGGCACCCGGGTGTTGAGGGCCATTTTTTTGGTGATGCTGCGCGAAACCAGCTGCTCCAGCAAATTGCGTTTGTGGGTGAGCATGGCCAGTACGTGTATGTCCTGCTGCTGCACAAATTCATTCAGCCCATCCACAATATCGGGGCAGTCTTTCATAAAGAGTTCCATCTGCTCCGTTTGGATCTTTTCTTTAAACAATTCATTGAAAAAATCCACCTTGAGCAGGTCCCAGCCTTTGCTTACCTGCCGGATGTGGACCAGGGTGATGCTGGCCTCCAGCAAGGAGGCAAATTGCTCCAGTCTTTCAAATACCCCCATGTCGTCTTCTTCAAAGTTGGTGGCATAGGCAATGCGTGAAATGGGTTGGAAAGGCGCAGCGGCCGGAATGGCCATTACCGGACAGGGAGCATGCTGAATAACATGAGAGGTAACGCTGCCCAAAAAGCGGTTGAGCATGCTGCTGGCGCCAGTGGTGCCCATCACCAGCAGGTCGGGTTTTACCTCCTTACAAGTGTACAGAATTTGCTCCTTCGGAAACCCAAAGTCCAACTTGTGCATCACCTTGACTTTTTTGCCCAAGCGTTTTTGTACCTCCTCTTCGTACTTGCGCAGGTAGCTCAGCGCCTTGGCCTCCTCCTGCTGCTCAAAAGCCTGCAGCATGCCCTCCGGCACCAACTCCACATCCAGCCTGCTGTAATGATGGGCATGATAGAGTAAAATCCAGGCGTCCAACCGCTCGGCCAGGTGCAGGCAGTACTCAAAAGCGTGGTCTGACACGGCCGAGAAGTCGGTGGGAAAGAGAATGGTTTTCATAAATTGTTTGCTTTTCAATGGGTAAATAAAAAAGGAAGACTGGAATTTGGACCCGTTCACTTGTCACCTGCATACTGCCCAGAACGTCTCCTCATCCAAATCCAGCCTTCCACTATGCACAACTCTATTCTATGCCTGGCCTGCTACTGTTTTGTGTGAAAAGCTAGCAGCGGGATATCCGTGTACATGGCCATTTCGCGGGTCATGCTGTCGCTGCCGTAAATGCGGCTGAGTATGTCGCGCCGGTGGGTAAGCATGGCCAGCAAATCCACATTGTGGGTATTGATGAAATGCTGCAAGCCCTGTATCACATCAGCCGACTTAGAAATAAAGAAGGCCAGTCTATCCCGCTCTATTTCTTCCTGATAAAGTTTTTCAAAAAAACTCAGCTCAATCTTGTCCCAATAATCGGCTCCGTCAGTTTGTATGTGGGTGCAGGAGATACGCGCGCCCAGCACGTCGGCCAGCTCGAGCAGGTAGTC
>RFHT01000002.1 GCA_003696835.1 Bacteroidota bacterium | reverse complement strand
TGCAATTGAAAGTTGATTGATCCGGTTGTTCTTTGCCGCCATAAACTCCACAAAGGCCCGCAGGTCCTCCACCTGCTGTTTGCTCATGCGCTCCAGAGGGTAATGCGGCATGTAGGGCCTGTGGCCCGGAATGGCATAGGTGCCGTAGGCAATGATCTGATAAAGAGAAAAATGACTGTCTTTGGGAATTTTTTCCTGAAGATGGCGAAAGGTGAGTTTGTCATAATCGAGCAAATAGTGCGAAACACCCCCTGCCTTGTGGCAGTGCAAACAACTCAGGTCGTAAAGGTCTTTTCCCCTGCGGGGGTCACCCGTCAGTCCTTCATAGCCTTCGTACTTGTTGGGGGGCGCGTCGAAAAAATGTGCGGGCGACTTTTGCAGATACAAGCTTTTCAGCCATTGCCTGCGTGCGAGTTTTTCGGCTTCATTAGCCGGCGGGTTGTTGAGGCGGGCATAATCTGCTTCGCTTAGGCCCAGGTCGCCCAGCTTCCATTCCAGGGTCCAGAAATAGGCCAGCACCGCATCAATTTCCCAACTCTCCATGGGCCTTCCCTGCGAACATTCTATGGCACACAGCTGAATGGCTTCCCGCAAATTGTGGTTGGCTCTGCGAATTTTCTCATCCCCGTATTTCTTGATATAGTCATCGTTGTACCAGCTCTCCCGGTTCACAATGCCCCGGAAAGTGGTGCCCTGTAAAAAAGGAAGCCCCCTTTCCTTCACATAAGACAAGCGCGTCTCCGGCTCGCTTATGCGCAGGTCGGGGTCTTCCCGTTCCAAGTTATGACAACTGGTACACACATAATACTTGCTAATGTATCTGCTCCTTGTGCCATTAGGGTTGGTGGTCCGTCCTTTTTTCACAATTTCTTCCCCTCTGACCACCATTTCCCCGTCAATAGCCAGTCTATGCAGGGGCGTTGGTTCGCCCAATGTTGCTAATACATCCTGTAAAGAACTATCTGAAATCCATACTTGAGGCGTTGTTGGTTCTTTTTCCAAAAAGCCCGTTCCCGTTAAGAACAGTAAGGCCAGGGGCCACAAGGGTGCATACTTCATGATGATGCAAATATTTCCAGTCCCCTACGACAAAGGTGGCCGGAAGGGTTGCCTGGGGAGTTATTTTTTTTTATCCTGGAGAACATGCTGCCCCTGGCCCGCACACTTCAGTGCCGGGCTGATGGCGTGCTTTGCTCGCCTGTATGAGCTGCCCGCAGCAGGTTTGCAACTGGGACCGATGCCGATAGGCGGGTTTGTAAGCCACATTAAAGCCTGAAGTATGCAGCCCGGGCACATGCCCTCAGGCAGCACAATAAGGTGCTGTGCCGGGAAAAACTTCGATTTTCATTTTTAACTCCAAAGGGGTATTTTTAGCCGAAATTTTTGCTAATTGGGGAGGTAAAACCCTGCTGCCACTTTGGTAAGTCTTCAAACCTGCAAGTACATGATCAGCCAAATCGTTTTTCTGCTGCTTACCCTCACGGCCCTGGGCGCCTTTGCCTGGCAAATGCGCAAGGTGCTGGCCAACATCCGCCTGGGCAGGCCCCTGCAACGCACCGACCAGATGGTGCAGCGCCTGGGCAAGATGCTGCTGGTGGCTTTTGGCCAGCAGAAAATGTTTAAACGCATCACACCGGCAGTATTACATGCCTTTATTTACGTGAGTTTTTTGGTCATCAATATTGAGGTGCTCGAAATCATCATCGACGGCCTTACGGGCCAGCACCGCGTGTTGGGTCAGCACCTGGGTGCCTTTTACGACGGCCTCATGGCGGTAAACGAATGGCTGGCCGTGCTGGTCATTGTGGCCTGTGTGGCCTTGCTGTACCGCAGGAATGTGATGAAAGTGCGCCGATTCAGGGGCATAGAAATGCAGCAAAGCAAGGGCCTGATTCGCCGGCGCAACTATTCCCACCTGGACGCCAACATCATTCTGGTAACGGAAATCGTGCTCATGCTGGCACTCTTCCTCTTCAACATAGCCGATATCAGCCTGCACCGCATGGGGGCAGGTGCACTGGGCGGGGAGTTGCCCGGCAGCTACCCCATTAGCCACATGCTGGCCGAAGCGGGTGTACTGGGCAGCTCGGCGAGCAGCCTCCACCTGCTGGAACGCATCGGATGGTGGGGGCACATATTGGGCATTTTCGCCTTTCTGAACTACCTGCCCATTTCTAAACACTTCCACATCCTCATGGCTTTTCCCAATGTGTATTTTTCCAAACTGGAACCCACCGGCAAGCTCAGCTCGCCCAAACACATACAGGAAGAGGTAAAAGCGGCCTTTGACTTCAGCTACACCCCTGCCGAAGACCCCCATGCTCCCAAACGCTTTGGCGCACGTGACGTAACCGACCTTAGTTGGAAAAGCCTGCTGGATGCCTATACCTGCACGGAGTGCGGGCGCTGCACCAGCGAGTGTCCTGCCAACCTCACTGGCAAAAAACTCTCGCCCCGCAAAATTGTCATGGATGTGCGCGACCGCCTGGAAGAAATTCAGAAATTTCACCTCACCACGGATGAAAACGGCGTGATCGTAGCCCCCGAAGGAGCAAAGCCGGAAGCCCAGCAAGCTGCGGCCCACACCCTGCTGGGCGACTTCTACATCAGCGAAGAAGAACTGCGCGCCTGCACCACCTGCAATGCCTGTGTGGAAACCTGCCCGGTAAATATCGACCAGGTGGCCATCATCATGGAACTGCGACGCTACCTGGTGATGGAGGAAAGCAGCATGCCCGAAGAGTGGGTGGCCATGAGCAACAACATCGAAAACAACGGCGCCCCCTGGGCTTTTCCCGCCGCTGCCCGTTTCGACTGGGCCAAAGAAGTATAAGGTTTAGCTGTACCGCTTTTTTTGTTCATGTTGGCGGGCTATTTTTCCTATTATTTCAACCAACACAACTTTAAGTATGAAACATCTCACTGCTCTCTTTAGCCTGCTGGCTGGCATTTTCCTATGCGCACAGGCCCAGCATTCCCATCAGCATCAGCGCGAAATGGCCTTTCCCGATATTCCCGGCTACCTCACACTCAAATGTGACTTCCACATACACACGGTCTTTTCCGACGGCAGCGTATGGCCCGACATCCGCATTCAGGAGGCACTCAAAGACGGCCTGGACGCCGTGAGCATGACCGAGCACCTGGAGTACCAGCCCCATGCTGAG
>RFHT01000579.1 GCA_003696835.1 Bacteroidota bacterium | reverse complement strand
CGCCCCCAGGAGACCCTTCGGCGCACAGGGCCAGCCCGCATACCCAACCTCAAGGTGACACCGAAGGTGTTTAGGGAGGTGTATGGTACAACAACCGCCAAAAACAGCCTTTGCTGTCATGCTGAGGCGGGGCCGTGCGCAGGGCTTGCAGGGCCGAAGCATCTCCTGCGGATTGGGTACCAGAGAGCGCCCGCAACGCGGCAAGCACCAAGCGAGCTGGTGGGCTGGAAGCCATCAGCTCGCAACCACCCCGGCGCCCAACAAACAACACACCCCCGCCGGCCCGAAGCCAGCAGGAGTGTGGGTTCTTAACTAGCTGTATGCCTTTTATTCTACAATGATTTTCCTGTCAATTCGCTGCCCCTCTCCGATTATGCGCACAATGAATAGTCCACTGCCAAAACGCGCCAGTTGCAGCTGCTTGTGCGTATAAGCCTGCAGGGGAAGGGTGTACACCAACTGCCCCAGGGCATTCATCACCTGCAGTTGGGCTCCGGTGAGCGCTCCGGTTTGGACGTTCAGCACGCCCTGCGTGGGGTTGGGGTAAATCCTTATCTGCTCTTGCAGGCTGGTACCGGCAGGCGAGCTGCCAAAACGGGCATTGCAGGCCGGAGGCGCAAACAACTGGGTTTTGTAGCGCTTACACCCTATCCCCAGCTGAATAAATACATCAATGTTGCCATTGTTCAGCTCTACGTCGTTCAGCGGAATGGTGAAGCAAATATTGGCCCCGCCTTCTACCAGCTCGTAGCTTTTTTCCTGCCGCTCGGCTCCGGCGATGAAAAACTTCTCACTGGAAAATTCCGCTGCCGAAGCAGGTAGTTCATGCCCGTCCACAAAGAAGCACACATCAAAGGTACCATCGCCATTGCAGCTGGGACCGCTGAGCACCGAAACTTCATTCACCGCACAACCAGCCCCCTCACAGCCCGGTGCATCGTAGAGGTCCAGCGCGTTAAATTCGCACTCGTCTTTCAGCGACAAAAACACATCCACGTCGTCGGCTCCTGTACCAGGTATGCCGTTTACCCCCACAAAGAAGTAATTGAGGCCGGGAATGGTGAGGTTGTCAAAGCCCGCTTCAAACACGGGGTAATCCACTCCATTGATTTTTATCTCAAAGCTGGCCGTGTCGATCTGGCCCGTGGAAGTCAGCGGCACATTGGTGGGGGTGATGCCATCCACTTTGAAATACACAAAGTAGGTACCCTGCGGCCCAAAGGTGCCATCGTTACACACAGGTCCCTGGGGGAAGAAGGGATCCAGTTCCATGCCGGTAATTTCGCAGGTGGGGCATACCGTGAGGGTAAATTCTCCCGTAGCACCGGCAAAGCCGCTGAGATATACATAATAGGTTTCGCCCGCCACAGTGGGCATATTCAGGAAAGAAGTAAAGCCCGCACAGCCGTTGCCGTCGTCGTTGCCGGCATAGCATACCAGGCTGTCACAGCTGCCGGTAAACACATCTATTTTGGTGTCAAAATTGGCCTCGCCGCAGGTACTCAGGGTTACGTTTTCGCCCGTTCCGGTGAGTACATACCAGATGCCCGGTCCCAGGGAGTCGTCGAAGGGCCCGGCTTCACAGTCGGTGGCTGGTACACCGGCTGAGGTGGAAAATTCGGTATTGCCCATGATCACATCGCCACAACTGATGGGAATGGCCTTGCTGCATACATCGTTGTCAGAGGGATCGTTACAGCTGATGCTGAGGGTAAAATCGCCCCGCTGCCCATTGTTGCCATTGACGTAAATGTAATAGGTTTTGCCAGCCTCGCTCACGAAGTCCACTTTGGAGCTACCATCGCTGCAGTTGAAGTTGTCGTTGTTGCCAGCTACACAATTGAGGGTGTCGCAGCTGCCACTGTACACATTGATCTTGGTGTCGTAATTGGCCTGGTCGCAGGTACTGGCCGTAATGATCTGGCCATTGCCCACGATGGTGTACCACACACCGGGTGCGCCGGGTATCGTCCCACATTCATCCAGCGGCGCCCCATCGGAAGTGGCATCGCGGGTAGTGCCCGCTATGCTCTGGCCACAGGCCACTTCCACGGCATCCTGGCAGAGGTTGTTGGCAGGGGGCGGGCCGGGAATGTGGCAACTCATGATGAGCTCATAATTGCCCACAGACGAACTCCAGCCGTTTACATATACAAAATAGGTGGCCCCGGAGTCAGTGGGGAAGTCCACTTTTGATTGAAAGCCGCAGTCGTCGTCATTGCCCACCACGCACTCCAGGCTGTCGCAGTTGCCTTTATACACATTGACTTTGGTGTCGTAGTCGGAATTACACAGGCTCAGACTTACTTCCTCACCGCCGGCTACGAAGCTGTACCACACGCCGGGCGCTTCGGGAAAGACGCCGCACAGGCCGGGAGTGTCCAGGTTGGTGGCATCCAGGGTAGAGCCCACCACGGTGTCGCCACACTGTATGGGCAGGGCACCGGCACAGAGGTCGTTTTCGGGCACGGGAATCTCGAAGGTGTCGGGAGGAGCGATGCCCTGGCACACCTGCGAATTGAGGAGTTCTTTACGCCTGGGGCTGTTGGCCAGCACCACATCGAAGCGGGCTTTCTGGCCCAGGGTAAAGAGGTTCATGCAGGTATCATCGGTATAGTCCATATAATTCTGAAACATATCGGGCAAATCGCCGGGCCCTTCGTCGCAGTCATTGTCTCCGGGATAGGTACAGGGAAAACTGGTGAGGTTTTGGCCGTTTTGCACGGGGGTATCGTCCACGAAGTCGTCCACGGCACAGCTGCCGTCGCCGCCAATATGGCGCAGGCCAAAGAAGTGGCCCGCTTCGTGTGTGGCGGTGCGGCCCAGGTGATAGGGCGGCTGGGTGCTGCCCCCTACACCAAATGAAAGGGCATTGACCACAATGCCATCAGTGGCGGCAGAACCTCCCGAAACGGGCATGCCATCGAGGCCGGAGGCATCGGGAAACTGGGCATAGCCCAGCAGGCCTCCGTTGAGGGGAGCCACCCAAATGTTGAAATAGTAAAAGGGGTGCCAGATGGTAGATTGTTTCAACCCACCTTCAAAATCGCTCATCGAATAGAAGTCCTGGCCTCCATTGATGCGGTTGATGCCATTGGTGGGGTTGCCAAAGGGGTCCACCGTGGCCAGGCAGAATTCAATTTCGCTGTCGGCAGCCACGGGCAAAAAGTCCGAAGGCGTGTTGGCCGCATCGGCATTCATCCGCCTGAAGTCCTGGTTGAGCACCTCTATCTGGCTCATCACCTGGGCATCGGAGAGGTTGTTGCCCGTTCCTATTTCTTCGCCATTGTGGATAATGTGTACCACCACGGGAATGGTTACCACCTGGCGGGCCGCCTGCCCACGGCTGCGCAATTGCTCACTTTGCATCCAGCGTTCGAATTGCTGAGGCGTAGGCAATTGGGGGTATTTTTGTCTTCGGAGCTCTTCGGCATACACAAAGCCACATCGCGGGTCGGGGCCCTGTTGCAGGCGGGCTTCTTTGGCAGCAGTTTGAGGGGTGTGCTGATCATGCGTGAGGCCGTTTCGGGCTGCTTCGGTACCCGCTTTGACTTTTTGTCCCTGTTCGGGCAGCATGAATCGGTTGGTGCCAGGCTGCTGTGCGAAAGCCATCACGCCCATCAGGCATAAGCTGATACACAGCAACAAAGGTTTGTGTGTAGTAAAACGCATAGTATTGGATTAATGAATGAATAACATCTGTCAATCCCCTTTCTCAAAGCCAGTGGCCGTGAACATACTCAGGGGCGGTAATTCGGAAAGAACGGAGGCTACTTCCCCGCTAAGCGGTATCAGTAGCTATTCACATAAATATTATGGCATATTCAGTGACACGCCTTCAGTAAGGCGGAAAAAGCATGAGCATCAGGGAAAAGTTTTATCCGTATGGTGTGTACCCGGGGTTGTGTAATCCAAACGTGGGCATTAATTTACTAAAAAATGGTTAATAATACATATTTTCCAAGCTTTTTTTTCCTGTTGGTCAATATTTTTTCAGGCAGATAAAGCAAAACGCCCATCCGGCTGGATGGGCGTTCGCCTGCCTCAGTTAACTGAAGCACAGCTATAACTAAACATCTGGCTTACTCAACCACAATCTTCTTCTCGAAGCGTTGTCCTTCACCCAGTATGCGTACGATGTACAGTCCGCGGCCAAAGCGGCTGATGTCAATCGACTTCAGCTCGTTCTGGCTCATGCTGCCGCGGTACACCACCTGTCCTACGCTGTTGAGGATGGTGAGCTGGGCGTGCTGCATATCAGCTGCACGTACGTTCAGCATGCCGGAAGTGGGGTTGGGATAGACTTCGAAGCCACCGCTGATCTGGCGGGCATCATTGCCATCTGCTCTCCAGCCAGTGGTAGAGCTGCTCTTGGCGCCGTTGCAGTCGGGTGCATCGTACAAGGCCCTGGCCGTATAGGTACAGCCGTCCTCAGCACGGAAGAAGACTTCAATGTCGCGCTCACCCGTGGGCAGGCCGGTGGCACAGACTACCCGGTAGGGTCCGTCCATGAATACAGCAGCTACGGGATACTCCTGGTGGTTGATCACCAGCTTGTAGTCGGGGTTCATGGCAGGTATGTTCGTACCGCTGAGGTAGAAGCAAGTG
>RFHT01000578.1 GCA_003696835.1 Bacteroidota bacterium | reverse complement strand
TGCATCCTGCATCCTGCATCTTGCATCCTGCATCTTGCATCCTGCATCTTGCATCCTGCATCCTGAATCCTGAATCCTGCATCCTGAATCCTGCATCCTGCATCCTGCATCTTGCATCCTGCATCCTGAATCCTGAATCCTGCATCCATCTCAAAACAGAAAAATATCCGGTTTATTTTTCGCCTTTTATACGAAGCTTCTGAATATCAAACATTTACCAAAACAAATGAGCATAAATCCCCTGAAAAGCATTCCATTATTCCGACCTTTGAAAAAGTCAGGCATACTACCAATAAAACGGTATTGCGTACGTTTTTATCATGGAAAACCATGAGGTACTTGCCTGTAATCCTGCTATTTCCTCCGGATGAAAGCTTTCTGATATTTAAGCCATCAATGTGCTTAATGTCATTTGATGAACATTAACCCTTTATCTTATGAAGCTATTCAAGCCATATATCTATGCAGCAAGCGTAAAAGATGAACCCGGCACCTATTTCATCAACTGCGCTTTTCGACTCCCTGCCGGCTTTTCTCTGGTACGCAGCCTCAGAAGAATTCAGGGGGGTATAGAGCTGCGTTATGAAGTGCTTGCCACCAATGGCGAACACAAAGTGTCCACCGACTGGGAAGATGAGGTAGTTGTAAGTGGTATTACGGCTGAAATGGACATTTATGTGGGTGTTTATGATACATCGGGCCAGGCTGCAGTTCTGCTCCAAAATGAATGGAGTCAGCAGGATCAGCAACAGCCTGCTTCCATAGATGTTTTTGACTTTACTCCCGAGTCCCCCCTCACACTGCCCCTGCCAGTGGATGAGGCGCCCGTGCCCCGCACGGTGGCCGGCCCCCAGCAGGCTGCGGGCGACCCGGGCAATGGGGTGCTGGGAAAGGGCAAAGCCTCCAAGGGCAATGGCACCGAGCAGGTAAGCATTGGCCTGAAACGCAACCGCAGAAAATTGCGGCAAAGAAGCAAGCTTCAACCCCAAAAATAAACCATCATCCCCCAAACCCTCAACCCCCATGCATCGCGCCTCTATCTTCTCTGTGCTCCTGCTTTACCTCTTTGTGCAGCCCCTGGAGGGCCAACCTCTTTCCCGGCTCAATGAAGAAACTGAGGCGCTCATGCAGGCAGGCAAATGGGAAGCGGCCGCCCAGGCGGCCAGGCATGCGCTGTCCACCGCCCGGCAGGCGGGCTGGCAGCAGCTGTACGACTACACCGATGCCCTTTTCAATCAGGCCTATGTGAGCTACCACTTTCAGGATTTAACCGCTGCCATTACTGCCCTGGAGGAGAGCTGCGAGCTGCTCAAGCAGCATCAGGAGTGGGAAGAGTACGCCGGGCAGGGGGAGTATTTGGGTGCCTTTCTCTACTTGAACCAGGCCTACGGACAGGCTTTTGAGGAGCTGTCGCAGGTGGTATCCCGCCTGCCGGTGGGGACCACAGGCTCTGGCGACAAAGCCCACCATTTTTTGGGGCTGCTGTACCAACGCAGGGACAACTACCAAAAGGCACTGAGGCACTTCAGCCAGGCTTTAAGGCTACGCAAGGCCCAACAAGACAGCCTGATGGTGCTCGAATCCTGGCTGAGCCTGGGAGAGCTGTACGTGCGGGCCGACTCCGTACAGCGGGCCCGCCACTATGCCGACAGCATAGCCCACTGGCAGGCAATGATGTCAACCCCCGGCAAGGAGGCTGAGCTGTGGGAGCTCCGGGGGCGCATATATGAGCAGGAAGGCTTGCTCAAAGCCAGGCCGCGTTTCTATCAGCAGGCCATGCAGGCCCACCGCCGGGCCCTGAAGCTGCGCAAGGCAGCAGGAAACCGCCAGGGCACAGCCAACTCTCTACTCAACATAGGTGCTGCCCACGAATACCTGTTGCAGCCCGACTCGGCCAGGGAGTACTACGAGCAGGCCCTGCTGCTGCTCGATGCCACGGCCCCCAAAGACCTGCTGGCCAAACTCTACCTCAACCTCTCGGATTGCTATGCCGCCATGAACAATAAGGCACAGGCAGCGCATTCATTCAAACAATGCCTCGAACTACAACTGGATGCCCAATACCAGACGGCGCTACTTGAGCACGTCCGTTTTAAAAACGAACACCTCAACCGCCTGATGCTGCAAAATCAGCAGCAGGCTTTTCAAAACAAACTGATGGGAGGGCTGCTGTTGTTTGTGCTGCTGCTGCTGGGCCTGAGCGTGCTCTATGTGAGTGAGCGCATGCGCCACCAGAAAGTGCAGGCCCGCTCAAACCTCCTTCAGCTCATCGATCAGCATGCACAAAATGTGATGCAAACCTACAATGATGCAGCCGATCACAGCATGAAAAAAATCAGCCGGGAACTTCACGACAGCATCTGCCAGGAGTTGCTGCTCCTCAGCCGGAGGCTGGAAGGTATTGAGCGGCAGCTCGGGAAAGAGCAGGCCTCCCTCAAACAGGCAGTAGGCTGTGTACTAGCTCAGATTGGCGAAATTTCGGACAGCCTGAGAGGTTACTCTCACGACCTTTCGGCCCTGGCCTTGCAGGAGGGCTTGTGCCGGGCCATAACCGACCTGCAACAAAAGCTGAAAAAGTCCAACTTTGACCTCAGGGTGGATACCATGGGCATGCAAGGCCGGCGCTTCGATGGGCAGATAGAGCTCAACATGTATCGCATCATACAGGAGGCCCTCTCCAATACGCTGAAATATGCCGGGGTAAACAGCCTGCAACTGCAATGCGTATTTGCTGCTCCTGACGATACCCAATGCGGTACCCTCAGCATCATGATAGAAGATGAGGGGGCAGGCTTCGACCCGGATATGATTCGCCCTGGCCTGGGAATGGAAAGCATGCAAAAACGGGCCCAGGCCCTGGGGGGCAGCTTTAAGCTGGACAGCGCCCCGGGAAAGGGCACCCTCATTCACGTACTGATTCCCATACCCAAAAACCGCATGCTCACAACCTGATAAAACGATTACTTACATCATGCCAACACTTTCATTAAATACTGTTAAGACCATGAACCCTCATGACACCAGAAAAATTGTAGTGGTGGAAGACCACCAACTGGTGGGCGAGTTTTACCCCCACATTTTTAAAGAATTTCAGACATCCTTTCCCTTTCCGCTGGAAGTGGTGGCCATGCTCCGTACAGAAAAGGAGGCGGTAGATTTTGTGGAAAAGAATAGCGAAATCGACCTGCTGCTCATGGACCTGTATCTGAGCCAGAATGAGCACGTGGACGGGCCTGAGGGTCTGCGCATTGCCCGCAAGCTGCTCAAAGAGGTAAATCCTGCCCTGAACATCATGTTTGTCACCCAGTCTGTAGAAGGCTGCTGGATTTACCAGGCCTACAACCTGGGCGTAAAGGGCTACATTGCCAAACATTCTCCGGCCGAAGAACTGGTACAGGCCATCGTTACGGTGCTTTCGGGCGGGCTGTACTACCGGGGCAAAGTGCGTGACAAGATGGATGACTACCGGGCGATCAG
>RFHT01000577.1 GCA_003696835.1 Bacteroidota bacterium | reverse complement strand
GCTATTGCCCTATCGACAAAGGCCGGATCAAAGGCTTCGGGAATAAAGGGCTCACTTTGGCCTGCTGCTTCTACCAGGTAGGGCGCCGGCTCCTCAATTTTCCCCGTTTCAAAAAAAGGTTTGTACAATGAGCCAACCGGATCCACCACCACCACTTCAATGGCTGGGTTTTGCTCTTTGAGGTATCTGCCCACTCCACTGACGGTTCCTCCTGTGCCGGCACTGGAAACAAAGGTGGTAATGTTGCCATCGGTTTGCTCCCAGATTTCAGGCCCGGTCGTCAGGTAGTGGGCCATGGGGTTGTCGGGGTTAAAAGATTGATTGACAAAGACGGCATTGCTGGTTTCCCGGGCAATGCGTTCTGCCGTATTCAGATAATGTTCAGGAGATTCGCGACTTACATCCGAGGGAACGCGAACAACTGTTGCCCCATAGGCTTTCAGGACTTTTATTTTTTCCGGCGCCACTTTGTCGGTGCATACAATTACCGAGCGGTATCCCCTGGCGGCCGCAATCATGGCGATGGCATAGCCGGTATTGCCACTGGTGGCCTCAACGATGGTCCCGCCGGGACGGAGACGCCCAGCTTTCTCGGCGGCCTGAATCATATTCAGGGCCGTACGGTCTTTGATACTGCCGCCAGGATTGAAAAATTCTAATTTCACAGCCACCGTTGCCTGCAGCGCTCCCACCACATGCTGGAGTTTCAGCAGGGGCGTGCGGCCGATGGTTTCAGTAATACTTTCAGCTATATTCATCGTTTTTCAGTATGGGAGTTCATAGAAAGTCAGCTACTGGCAGGCCTTCCACAATCACCTGCTAATATAGGGAATGCTCAAACAATAATTTCTCCCTAACTTTTCTTCTTATTCAACAAATATGCTATATTCTTACTGCATAGGTTATTTCAACCCCCATCAGCATGTATCAACTCCATTCCATTTTTCTACTATTGTTTCTTTTATCCGCTTTGTTTTCCTGTAAAAAACCGCCCTTATCTTCTCAGGCCGAACGCCCCAACATCATCCTGATCGTAACCGATGACCAGGGAATTGGTGACTTGGGCGTTAATGGAAACCCCATCATTGAAACGCCTCATATAGATGCCATGGCAGCCAGAAGTGCCACTTTGAGCAGGTTTTATGTAAATCCGGTTTGCAGCCCCACCCGCGCATGCCTGATGACGGGCAGATACAACTACCGAACTCGCGTGGTGGATACCTGGGTGGGCAGGTCGATGATGGATACCGAAGAAGTGACGGTAGCCGAAGTATTGCGGGATGCGGGCTATGCAACTGGCATTTTTGGCAAATGGCATTTGGGGGATTGTTATCCCATGCGTCCCATCGATCAGGGGTTTGAAGAAGCCCTGGTACACAAAGGAGGGGGGCTGGCCCAACCCTCTGAGCCCTTCGAAAACCAGCGCCGATATACCGACCCCATCCTTTTTCACAATGGGCAACAAGTTCAGACCAGGGGCTACTGCACCGATGTATATGTGGAGGCCGCCCTCAGCTTTATCGAGAAATCCAGCGCAGCACAACGGCCATTTTTCGCCTACATCGCCACCAACGCCCCCCATGGGCCTTTTCACGACGTGCCTGAGGATCTGAAAGCCAAATACCAGCGAAAAGACCTGGCTGCTATTTCCATAGGCCAATCCAAAACCGATGAAAAGACCCTGGACAATGTGGCGGCAGTGTTTGCCATGGTTGAACATATTGACCAAAATGTGGGGCGCCTATTTGCCAAGCTGGATGCCCTGGGATTGACCGAAAATACCCTGGTGATTTTTATGGTGGATAATGGTCCCAACAGCCTTCGGTATGTGATGAACCTCAGAGGAATGAAAACCCAGGTGCATGAAGGCGGCATCAGGTCGCCCTTCTTTGCCCATTGGCCTGCCAGGCTCAAGGCGGGCACGAGCAGCGACCGCATAGCTGCCCACATTGACCTCATGCCGACCTTGCTGGAGGCTGCAGGCGTAGAGGCGCCCGCCGGGATTAAACTGGATGGAAAGAGCCTGCTTCCCTTACTCGAAGGCACCACCCAAAACTGGGAAGACCGCACCCTCTTCCTGCAGGTTCACAGGGGAGATGCGCCCATCAAATACCACCACTTTGCAGCTGTAGGGCAAAGGTACAAACTGCTTCACCCCAGCGGTTTTGGCCGGGAAGAAATGCCGGAGGATGTGCCCTTCGAATTGTACGAGCTGGAATCAGACCCCGGAGAGTCTCAAAATCTCATAGACACCCATCCCGAAGAAAAAGCCCGGCTGATGAAAGCCTATGAAAACTGGTTTGAGGAGGTGTCCGCTACCCGCCCCGATAACTATGCAAAGCCGGCCATCATCATCGGAACTGACAAAGAAACCCTTAGCACGCTGACGCCCCAGGACTGGACCCGGCTTTCGGGCGGGGGGTGGGGAAATGCAGGCTACTGGAAACTGGAAGTGGCTTCAGCCTCGCTTTTTGACATTGAGGTCAGGCTAGCTACGCCCCGGGCAGGCGCCCGGGCAGAGGTGGAGCTGAATGGACAACTGCTAAGCGGAACTTTCCCAGACCATCAAACAAGCCTCAGCTTTGAACCGGTCTCCCTGCATCCCGGTCCGCTGACCCTCAAAGGAAAGGTTGTCAGTCCCGATGGCTCCCCTGGCCCCATGTTTCATGTAATGTTGCACAAACAATAACCCAAATCCTCATGATGATGAACTCCCTCAAATCACTTCCCCTGATGCTGTTGGGGACCATCATATTGGGGTGCAATAATCCCCGGTATGAGTCCGCCGATTTCATGCTCACAAATGCCAGGGTCTATACCAT
>RFHT01000576.1 GCA_003696835.1 Bacteroidota bacterium | reverse complement strand
GTGGTTGACAAAAACAAAGTTTCATGTATGCATGGTCCATGAAGGCACTATTGGGGTATTCCCCCTTTTTTGCAGCAGGTATATGCTGAATAGATACGTCATTTGTTTGATTAGCCTGAGTGCATGTAAAGAGGACGTATTGCTGCACGAGATTACAGCAGTAGAGCTGTGCGAAAAAATCAGTGGCAATGAGTGCGACAACAACCAGGATGTGTTTAGCGTTGACACCCCCATTATCTATGCAGCTGTTTCAGCAACCGTGACCCAAAGCACCCGCATCACCTTTATTTGGAGGTTCATCGATGCTGATTTTGAAATTGACCGGGCCTCCATTGAGGTAGCCGACCTCAGTGACGGGCCGGGTTTCCAGTTTGCGGGCTCTCTGAGCAGGCCTGACAATGGCTGGCCTGCCGGAACTTATGAGGTACGGGTCGAGATGCAGGGAGGCAATTCGGTGGCCAAAAGCTTTGAGGTGCGCTGAGGTACCTGCCCAAGCAGGCGCAGCCAGGGTGAGCTAAAGCCTGGCCATAATTTTGCGCCACAAACGAGTTGCTCTGTTTGGCCCCATAAGTGGAGGTGAAGCAGCGCAACTCTTTATTTTATACTTTTGAAAAGAATACATTGGTTTTTTTGCAACTTAGCCATTAGATTGCTGAAAGGTTACAACTGCTCCGAGCCAAATGTGATCGAAGATTCCAATCAGCATACACACTCCAAACAGTGAACATCTATGGCTAAACCCACGCACTCCCATGCAAATATCCAGACTGAACTGAGCCGGGACATGGGGCTTTCTACTATACTTGCTATAGGAGTAGGTACCATGATTGCGGCGGGAATTTTCACCCTTTCGGGACTTGCCATCAGGAATGTAGGCTCTGGGGCTATACTTTCTTTTCTGCTGGCGGCTATTGTGGCAGTATTTACCGCGCTTACTTACTGCGAATTCGTCTCTATTTATCCCAATTCAGGGGAGGGGTATTTGTACGCCCGAAAAACTTATCCTGCTCCCCTGGCTTACTTTGTAGGCTGGGCCCTGGTACTGGGCTATACCTCTTCCTGCGCTTTTTACATAGCGAGCCTGTCCAGTTATTTTTATGAATTTATTTGGGAAACGCCTTTTGAGGCCTTGTCGGGGATTGTGATGCTCATAGGGCTGACCTTGTTGAATATTAAGGGAACCAAAGAAAGCGGCAGGTTTCAGGTATTTGTAACCCTGGGCAAAGTAGCCCTTTTGATTTGGTTTGTTTTTGGAGGGCTGGGGAGTGTAAACGTAGCAGGGTTTATAGAACGATTCAGTACAGATATAGTAAAAATTGGCAGTACGGCAGCCATGGTCTTCATCACGTTTTTTGGCTTTTCAGCCATTGCTGCCACGGCAGGAGAGGTGAAGAATCCGGTCAAAACCATCCCCCGTGCCATTTTTCTTTCTATGGGTATCGTAACCTTGCTGTACATACTGGTGGTGCTGGTAGTGGATGCTGCTGGACTCACAGAATATACCGAGGCCGCTATGGGGGTTGCTGCCACCCAGTTTTTGGGCCCCATAGGGGGCATGGTGATCATTGCCGGCGCCATTTTTTCCATGGTTTCGGCTTCGAATGCCTCCATTATTGCGGGTTCACGGGTGAGTATGGCCATGAGCCAGCTCGGGCACTTTCCCCGTGCATTTGGCGAGATCAACCCCCGCACCAAAACCCCCATTGTTTCGGTCATGCTGGTAGGGGGTACCATCTTGATCTTTGCCATCAGCTTACCGCTGGAGGATCTGGCCCACTTTGCCGATACGGTCTTGTTGTTGGTGCTGATTTTGGTCAATGCGGCCCTGATTGTACACCGCTACAAATACCCCCATATTGAGCGTCCCTTTAAAGTACCGCTTGTGCCGCTCATGCCTGCCCTGGGCATTTTGGCAAACTTTTACCTGCTGAGCCAGATTTTTCACCATACAGCACCTATGCTCATGGCCATTGCGTGTCTGGTACTGGGTGTACTGGCATTTTTTGCCTGGAAAGGTAGCCTGGCCGAGGAGTCGGCCATAGAGGGGGCTCCCTCCCGTGTTGCGGTGGGCCGTTATGCCACACACGACAGTAAATTCCGCATATTGCTGCCCCTGGCCAACCCCAAAAATGTGGAAGCGCTTATGCAGGTGGCTGCTGCCATTGCCAGGGAACGGGATGGGGAGGTGATTGCGCTACGGGTAGCCGTGATCCCGGATCAGGCCATCCCCATGGATGAAGATACCTATGTGCAGCAGGAACAGGAAATACTGGATATTGCCCACCGGGCTGCCCAAAAGTACGAGGTGCCCATTACCTCCCTGCTGCGCATAGGGCACAATGCAGCAAGGGCTATACTGGAAACGGCCAGGGAACGCGATTGCGACCTCATCCTGATGGGCTGGAAAGGGTTCCCCTCCACGCGGCAGATGATTTTGGGAGAAGTAACCGATGCGGTGGTACGCCACGCTAAAACAGACATTATGCTGGTAAAGCTGGGCCGCAGGAAAGAGATGAAGCGATTTTTGCTGCCTTCGGCAGGGGGCGAACATGCCCGAAAAGCAGGCGAATATGTGGCTTCTATCGTCAAAAACTGGGGTGGTACCCTTACCATTGGGGCAGTATTGAATCCGGAAACCAAAGAGACCGAGGCCAATGAGGTTAAGGAAAACCTCAATGAAATGCTGGCCCGCCTATCGAGGGAAAGTGGTACGGAGGTTCGCAGCAAGATCATCGAGCATCAGTCGGTTGCGGATGGTATCATACAGGCTTCCAAAGACTACGATGTGGTGGTGGTAGGCGCTACGGGCTATGGGTATTTCAAGCAAATATTATTTGGCAGCATACCCGAAACCATCGCCAGGGAGAGCGATTGTACGGTGATACTGGTAAAAAATTACCACCCCGTAAAATCGCTGATTGGGAAGGTAATGGTAGAGTAGGGGAGCACAATTGCCCCGAAGGCATGGCCGGGGAAGGTGAACGCTTATTTTACCCACCTTCCTCAAAGCTGCACTTCTACGATTTCGCCTGATCTGATGTAATAGACGTAGCCTTTTACGGTTGAATAACCCATTTCTTTCAGGGCCTGCATATACCCTTTCACCTGCCGGTGATGGCGTGAGTTTTCCTGCCCGCTTTTGTAGTCCACCACCAGGGCCAGCTGGTCTTTGAGCATAATGCGGTCGGGGCGAAGGACTTCGCCCCGGTGGGTGATAATTTCGCACTCATTGCGCACTTCCCAGCTCCCATCGTACCACCCGGCAGCAAGCGGATGGGATACAACCTGCCGGAGCTGGGCTTTCAGGGTAGGTAGCTGCTGGGGGGTGAGGTAGCCCTTGTGGAGGAGTTTTTCCAGAGCAGGTTCCAGTTCCTGGGGTGTGCGGAGGTGGGCCAGGGCTTCGTGCAGTAATTCGCCTGCCGTGATACGTTCCTGCCGGGTCAGTATATCTGATTTTACAAAGCGGTTGGAGCTGTAACGTATGCCCACCACCTGGTTGAGATCGATGTCGGTTTGAGGATGCTCACTAAGGGTAAACACCTGTTTGCCAGCAATATCTGCTCCTTCTGTGGGTTTGGGGGAAATTTTATGTGGCGATCCGGTCTCGAATAGCAGGGGGGCTTCCTGAAGAAAATTTCCGTTGAGCTGGCGGGGGGTTGCCACCGTAGCCAGTAAATGGGAAATGCTTTTAATCCCATTTTTGGGAGGCTCCTGGGCTTTGGTGAGCACATACAGGCGATATTGGGGCCGGGTGAAGGCCACGTAGAGCAGGTTGAGGTTGTCCAGATAACTCATGATAAGCTCCTGCTGGTATTCGTGCCGGAAGTATGTTTCCTCAAGCTTACCGGATGGCTGCAGGGGAATATACTCAAAGGCCTGATAGGGGCTTAGCCTGGGGCTTTTGACCCAAATAATGTCGCGCGAGTCGGGGGGCATGTTCCATTCAGCAAAGGGTAAAATGACCACGGGAAACTCCAGCCCTTTGGCCTTGTGGATGGTCATAATCTGAACGGCATCAGGATCGGAAGTTCCCGCTATGGCCCGGGTTTGTTTTTCTGCCTCCCACCAGTCGAGAAAACCCGAAATGGAGGTGTCCTGTGAGCTGCAATAGCTGTGCACGGCCTCAAGAAACCCCTGTACGTAGGCGTTGGGTTCGGCAAGTTTGGGGAAAATGTGCTGCAGGCGTTGTACACAGGCATAGAGGGGGAGTTTGCGCAGTGCGTCTTTTTGGGCGTCGAAGTGCTCAACAATTTTTTGGGTATGGCCAAAAACCTGGTGGTCAATTTGCCGCTGCTGCTGCATGCGGGCATGGTAGTAGCGCACGGCAGCTGCCGCTACGGGGTTGCTTTCATTTTGCAGGTGCTTCAGGGCAGCGGTAAGCAATTGTACACCCGGATGGCTGGCCACGAGCAGCGACTCGGCAGAGTTGACCTTTACCTCATGTTGCTGTAAATACTCGGCTATGGCGATGCCCTCCCTGTTTCGCCTGACCAGCAGCATGATGTCTTTGCCCTCAAAGCCGTCGGCTTTGAGTTCGTTGATGATTTCCAGGCAGCGTTGCATGGCCAGTTCCTGCCAGGAGGGGGTTTCCGGTGGGTCCTTGGGTTTGCGGCCGGGGAAAGCCTCAATTCGCACATAGCCTTCAATGTTCGATTTTTGGGCTTGCTGCTCTACAGTTTCATAGGCACGAATAAAGATTTGCTCGTGGTCTTCCTGCTCAAATTGCTGGCTCAGCGCCTGTGACGCCCGCCTGAAAAACTGATTGTTAAACGCTACTACTGCTTTGGCGGTGCGCCAGTTGTGGGTGAGGTGCTGCAGTTGAATGGACTGCCCCAGCTCCAGCAGGCGCTTTTCGGCCCCGTCCATGAGCAGGCGCATATTGCCGTTGCGCCAGCGGTAGATAGACTGCTTTACGTCTCCTACCATCAGGGCGCCGGTGCCCTGAGCCAGGGCATCGGCTATGAGGGGGAAGAGGTTTTCCCACTGCATGTTGGAAGTGTCCTGAAACTCATCCAGCAAATAGTACTGGTAACGGGTGCCTACCTTTTCGAAAATGAAGGGGGCATCCTCCTGCCCCCGGATGATGCTGCCCAGCAGGAAGTTGGTGTCGGAGATGAGCAAGAGGTTGTTTTCCCTGCGGTAATGCTTGAGCTGTTTCTCCAGTTCGTGTATGAGGCCAAAGCTGTACAGGGTTTTATGTACCTCTATGGCCGAGGTGTAAGCCATAGATTGAGACTCGTACAGATGAATGGCTTCGGCCAGCAAATCGCCCAGCCCATTGGCCACCACGGCTTCTATCTGTGCCCTGAGGGGAGCAGCGGCGCTTTTGGTGTACCACTTTTCGGGCTGATGGTAGGCTTGCATGGCGTATGAATTGGGTTTGTATCGATCCACTTTGCCTGCTTGCCCGATGCGGTATAAATAGCCTGCGGGGCCGGATGATTTTCGGAAAAAATCTTCCACGCTCAAGCCATACCGCTGTATGAGCGCCAGGGCTTTGCGGGAAATGTCCCGCATGCCATTTTCAAAGTTTTTGCGTATGGCCCAAAGCCGGGAATCAAAGCTGAGAGTGGTTTCCAGAGGATCTGTTTCCTCCCCGCTTTGGATGCTGAGTTCCTGAAATTGCTCCTGAAACAGCTCCCGGCCCAATTTTTTTACATCGATTTCTACATGCCAGCTTTTCTCTTCTTCCAGCTTTTGGTCGATAAAGCCCTGAAACAGGCGGGTGAGGGTTTGTTTTTGCCCTGCTTCCATGAGCACAGCATCCACAATGCTGTTGAGAACCACATCCTGCTTCATTTCAATTTCATATCCCAGCTGTATGTTCAGTTCCCTGGTAAATGAGCGGATGATGCGCTGCATAAAACTTTCAATGGTGCTCACAGAGAAACTTCCGTAGTCGTTCAGGATGAGGCTGAGGGCTTTTTGTGCCTGCTGCTGTACCGAAAGCTGCTCCTTGCCCTGCTGAACCAGCACTTGTTGAAGCATTTGGTACTGGGCGTCCTGCTCCTGCTGCTCTTCGGTCAGGTTGGCAAGTCGAAACAGCGCCTGCACAATGCGGCTTTTCATTTCTTCGGTGGCCTTGTTGGTAAAGGTGATGGCCAGTATGTGTTTGTACCTCCAGGGGTCGGGGATGACGAGCCTGAGGTACTCAGATACCAGGTTGTAGGTTTTGCCCGAGCCAGCCGATGATTTATAGATGATGGGACCTTGCATAATGGAAAATTACGCATTTTTTTTGAACGGCAGAAACCTTTCAGGACCCGGGGGATGAGTAGTGAGGGCCCCTATCTGACTCTGGGTAAATCCAGGGGAGTTTTGGCAATTTCAAATTCGAATTGCCGGAGTTCCCCCCCCTTCCAGTCTTTTTCTGCAAACATGACATTTCCCTCATAATCAATCAGCAACACAGTGGAAACGCGGGTGCCGTAGTTTTCTGTCTCAATAAATGCCGGTGAAAGCCATCGTTCCCATTCAATGCCTACACCGGTGTCGGGCAGCAACTCATCGGGGGCTTGTTCTTTGTGGCACAATAGCGGGAGCAGGTCCTCTGCTTTTAGCGCAGCCTTACGGCTCAGTAGCTTCCCCAGTTCATCTTTGAGGCGCTTCACCTTGGGCCAGGGAGTATCGAGCAGGTGGTTGCTCAGGCCATAAATTCCCGGGTTGAGCAGGCTGAGTTCCGCACCGCGATTGGAAATGTATGCGGGCTGTTTGCCGTCATCAACGATGAGGTTCAGGCCGTTGTACAGATGCAGACTGGGGGCGATTTTTTGCAGGTAAGCTTTTGAGGAAAGGGTGCTTCGGGCAAATTCGGTTACGAGCTCCCCTCTGGAAGGGGCTTCCAGTTTGAGGTTTTTGAGTTCGCGGTAGTTGGTGAGGGCTGCCCAGCGACCGTTGCGGTGCACGACCATCCAACTGCCGCCGGCCTTGAGGTCGCGTCCCCCCAGTATGTGGGGCTGATCATCCCACCACTGTGCCGGCGCAGTGGGGCGGCTGTAAAATTCATCCCGGTTGGCCAGAAGTACCATTCTGTACCGGGGGTGTTGTTGGTATGCCAGGGCAATGAGACACATAATTAAAATAAATGATAACCCAGCTTGATGAGCGTTCCCACCACAGCAAAGCGCAAAAAGCGCGTGGCTGCATAGAGCAAATAACGCTTAAAGGGAAAGTGGAGGCTGGAACTTAAAAAGCTAATAGTCGAATATGGTAATGGGGTAAGGGCAGCCAGAACGATGACAATGCCGCCCCATTTCCGGTAAATTTTTTCGTATTTGAGGAAGGTTTCTGTTTGGGTAAGGCGCTTGAGCAGGGGAATGCGGTGGGTGTAGCGGCCAGCCCAGAAGGCGATGATGCCTCCGGCATAAGACAAAACGGCCAGCAAGCCCACATACAGGCTGTAATACCACAGGGGTTCATGCTTCACCATCAGAATAAAGAGCTCAAGGGGAATAAGGCCAAAGAGGGTTTCTGAGGCGAAGAAAATGCCTACCATCATGAGGGGCCGGTTGTTGAAATGGGTCATAAGGATGTCCCATTCAGCCGGCAGGCAGTAGTCGGCCAGTAAATACAAGGCGACGATTCCAGCCAGCCAAAGCACTCCTTTGAGGGCATTTTGAACAATAAACTGGCGGTATTCCTGCTGTTGGTCTGCCAATGTGCAAATGGAGGTTAGAAGAGTTTGGGCAACTTAATGGCGTCATTGAACAGCACAAAAATCATGAGCAGGATGATGAGGATCATGCCAATTTGCTGGGCGATCATTCGCACCTTCAGAGGCGGCTCCCGCCGCATAATGGCCTCAATGAGCAAAAACATTACATGCCCGCCATCCAGAGCCGGGATGGGCAGGATGTTGACAAAGGCCAGAATCATGGAAAGGGAAGCTGTGAGCACCATAAAGCCTTCCAGTCCATTAACTTTTACCATGTCGAGGTATTTCTTGGCAATCTGCAAGGGCCCCATTACCGATTTGCTGGCAGAGGCTTTGCCCGTAACCACCTGCCCCAGGCCCTTTACGTTGAGGGAAAGGAATGAAAAGGCATGCTTGGTACCCGGGATGAAGGATTCGAAAAATCCATAACGGATGGTGTCCATCTTGGACTGAAGAAAGGACTCATCGCGCCTGACGTGCAGTCGGCCGCTGTCCAGCACCGCAATGGTATTGTGTAGCTCGTTTTTCCGCAAAAACTCTATGTAAACCGAGTCATTCATGCGGTTTTTGAGCAGTTGCTGGAGGTCGGAAAAGGTATGAATGGGAAAACTATCTACTTTCACGATCTGATCGCCTGTTTTCAGCCCTGCCTTATCGCCTGGCCCTCCTTCCATTACCTCTATGATGGCCGGCATGTCGGGAATAAAGAGCAGAGGAGCGATGGTATCATCTGAAAAGCGGTCCTGAATACCTGGCGGAATCTCCAGGCGCACGATCTGGCCGTTGCGTTCCACTTCGTAATACCCCTCATCATCTATAAGCAAATTGGGGTTGGCATAATCGTAAAAGTAGGGAAAAGACTCCCCGTTGTAGGATATGAGTTTGTCGCCTGTTTGAAAGCCGACGATCTGCCCAAGAGAATTGTCAATAACCTGGATGCCGTACTCTGCAGCCGACATGGGCAGTTTTTGTTCTCCATACATAAACTTGAGCATGGAAAAGATAAAAATACCCAGAATGACGTTCATGATGACGCCTCCGGTCATGACGATGAGCCGCTGCCATACAGGTTTCGAGCGAAATTCATAGGACTTGGGCGGTTCTTTAAGTTGGTCGGTGTCAAGGGATTCGTCAATCATGCCCGAAATTTTCACATAGCCTCCCAGGGGAGTTGCGCCAATCTGATATTCGGTATCGCCTTTTTTGAATGAAAATATTTTAGGGGGGAAACCAATGGAAAAGGTTTCTACGCGCATGCCAAACGCTTTGGCCGTGAGAAAGTGTCCCAGCTCATGCACGGTAACCAGAATGGTGATACCCAGCAATACCAGTACAATTGCACTGAGGATATCCAGCACCAGGTCGAGGTTGTTGCTAAGTTTTCCGAATAATATGAATCCCAGAATAACCGCAGCAAAGATACCCAGGCGAATAAAAATTTTCTTTTTATAGTTCATGATCTATATTCAACTCTATTGGAGTGCAAAGGTAATACACAAAGGTTACGAATAAAAACGCAAAAGGGCCTTAGGAGGTTTAGGGAAAAAAAATATTGGAAGGCGGCTAGTATGGCTAGCTTAATATACGGGCACAACTTAGTTGGAGGAAAACTTTGAGCGAAACCAAAAGAGAGACAGGATTACCAGTGCCAGGCCCGAAACGGTTGCAAATAGCCATGCGAAGTGGTTGTTTTTTACGAGCTGAATGGGTTGCGGGTCCCCTTGTACTACAAAGCCTGCCCAGAAACGAGGGTGATTTTGCAGGCCGGAAGCTCGTTTGAGAAAGCGCAACTTGGCATTGCGCAGGGCCGAATCCTTGGATTGCCCATTGGCGAGTTCCCGGAAAAAACTTTCCATCAGGATAGCTGTGCTGGCATCGTTAACGGGCCACAAACTCATGACCGTACTGGGCACACCCGCATAGGCAAATGCCCGCCCCAGGCTGAGCACCCCTTCTCCTCTCTGGAGTTTTCCAAAGCCGGTTTTGCAGGCCGACAACACAGCCAGCTGGGCCTGCAGTTGCAGGTTGTACAATTCCCAAATATGTAGTCGCCCATTGTTTGCCTCAGTCTGGCCCGATTGCTGATCCTGGGAAAAGACCAGGTAGGCAGCCATGGGGTCTTCGTCATTGACAATGGCGTGTGTAGCAAGTAGCAACAGGCCATAACGGGGAGCCAATTCCTTAAAGGATGCTTCGGTGGCCGCTGCCCCCTGCAGGGCTTTGCCACAAAAGAGGGTAGTCATGAGTTGTAATTCCTTCCGGGCTCCGGGCAAATCTGCCAGGGTGGCTTGAGGGTCGCCACGCCTTGTAGAAGGGTTGCTTTGGGTGGACAAAAATTGTGGTTCAAAGGTAGGAGCCAGAGCCAGGAAGTGGGCGGGCCCGGTCTGTTTGTTTTGGGTTTGAAGCAGGAAGCTGGCCGAAAAGGAATAGGTAATTGTATGTTTATTTAGCAGGTATGGGAGGCTGCTATATTTGCCGGGATTTGCAGGCAGGGAGTCGATCAGGACTTCGAAGGGGAGGTAGCTCAGCGGGCCGTCAGTTACAATGATAAGCCGCTGGTATGCAGAGTGGTCAAGCTCGGCGGGGAGCAACTGCTGCTTCAGGCTAAAGGCAGTATGGCAAAATTCATTCAGTTCTTGCAGGTCAGCTTTGAGCGAAGAAGCCGTGGGGTCAAGCATAGAGCGAAACTGGGCAAGCTGATGCTGTAAAGCCGGGGAGCGGGGAATGGAGAGAATACGCATGTCCGAATGGCTGAGTACAAAGAGGTAATAGAATTTTTCTCCGGCAAAATACTCCAGCAGAACCTCTCCCGTATTGAGCAGTTCTCTTCGCAGAAGCTGAGGGCTAATGTGCTGCTGGCTAAAGCGCAGTTCCTGATAAGTGGGAAATACCTCAGCCAGCTTTTCCCGGAGCTGGTCGTAAGCCAGCCTGCTTTCAAAGAGCAGACCTTTGAGGCTGTCTGTGGTTTTTTGTTGCTGTGGCTGCTGTTCCATCCGCCAAATTTTGTGCTCCAGGTAGTTTTTTCGGAGGCGTAGCTCTTTTTCTTCCTTGCGCAGGGATTCCGGTACATTGGCAAACACCTGGGCTTCACGGTCCTGCCAGCCTGCTTGCAACAATACGGCTTTGGTGTGCTC
>RFHT01000575.1 GCA_003696835.1 Bacteroidota bacterium | reverse complement strand
CACTACGGCAATGTGCACATTGAAAGAAATGGCCACCTGGAGATAGATTCAGGCGATGGGGTGAGCCAGCCCTATATTTTTGCAGGCGATCTCTTTTGGGTGGAAGGCATGCTCACCACCAGCAGCGATTTTCACCACCAGATCTTTGGCTCAGATGGCAATGGCACCCTCATTTTTGACATATTTGCAGTAGTAGTAATTGGGGATGACCTCATTCTCAATGCCTACGGGCAAACTATCATGGACAATGCCAGCTGTGGGGGAGGGGGCTCTTTTGACGACCTCTACTTCAAGGGTACCCACGCCACTCTTTGTGGAAACGGTATTTTTGTAGTGCCAGACGCCATACGGGCCTGGAATGACAACAATGAAGAAATTTTCCCCAGCAGTGCCCAGACGGTCAACCAGATTTGCCCGGGTTTTGAGTTTTACGGCACGGTACAGGCCTGCCTGGAGGAGCACCCCTTCCCCATTGAGTTGCTTCGTTTTGAAGCCCTGCCGGCTGCCTTTCACGTTCAGCTCCGCTGGGAGACGGCATCTGAATTCAACAATGACTTCTTCACCCTTGAGCGCTCGCGCGACGGCGTAACCTTTGAGGCCATCGGCCACCTGCCTGGCGGAGGGACCACCCAGCAGGCACGCACCTACTCCTTTGACGACTACCAACCGCTGATGGGGCTGGCCTATTACCGGCTGAAACAAACCGATGTGGACGGCAACTTCTCCTTCAGCGACGTACTCACGGTCGATTTTCATCCCAGGCAGCCCAGCCTCCGCATTTATCCCAACCCCCGCAATGAAGAAGTCCTCTCCCTGGAGGTATGGGACTTCCCCCCACACAGCGAGATTCCCCTGGTGATTCACAACCTGAAAGGCCAGGAGGTATTTCGTTACTATATGGGGGTAGATGCTTACGGGTTTGGAAAGCTGGAAATGCCCATGCCCCTGCCTGCCGGAGTATATACCGTACGCGCCCTGGCCCGCACAGGCTGGGTTTCGGAAAAGTTACTGGTACACTGAGGATAGCAAAACGACTGGCAATTCCTATATGTTTTGTCAGCAGCGCAGAAAACTGCAGCATGCAGGATGCAGGATGCAAGATGCAGGATGCAGGATGCAAGTCGTAGCGCAGCGGAGATGCCTTTAAGGTAATGCAGGATGCAAGATGCAAGATGCAAGATGCAGGATGTAAGATATCCTGTCACCTGTCACCTGTCACCTGCATCCTGTGACCTGTCACCTGCATCCTACTCAGGCCGATGCGCAGGCCCAGTTTGGGGTGCACAATCTCAATACGCTCCGGCAGCTGATCGCGATAGGAAATATTGATCTCAGCCTCATCGGGCAGCAGAGAAGGGTGGAGGATGTGCAGCAACTGCCTGCCGGAAGCAGATACGCCCCACACATTGCGGTCGCCGGCCAGTTTCAGCCGGTACCAGTAGTGGCCGGAAGCCTGGCGGTACAGCACCGCCCGAAGCCCCTGCGGCCGGGCCGATAAGCGGCGGAAATCAGCCTCCAGTATGCGCAGCAGGGCCTTGCGGTTGAGGGGTTCAAAGCAGTAGTGTTGCACAAAACTGTCCGGCCCCACCTCCAGGTCAAACATGGTCATACCCAGCTCCGTAAAAAAGGCAAAACGAAAGCCCATTTCGGTCTTCTTCACCGCCATCAAACCCGAAAAATGCTGCGCTCTGAAGTCGATCACTGCGCGAAACAGCTGCTCTTGCTGCTGAAAAAGGGGCTGCCATTCGTTTCCCTCCAGCAAACGCACCCCCTGCCGTTCCAGCTCCAGCCCGGCCTTCCAAGAGCAGGCAGACAGCAGCAGGCTCAGCAGCAGCCAACCACAAACTCTCCGGCCCGCTATGCGCACCTCAGTCCAGCCGGAATTGCTCATCGGGAATGGGTATGTTTACTTGTTTGCGGGTAAATACGATGCGGGTATAGTCGCCCGACTGCTCCAGCAGCTTGAGCTCGGCCACCGTCAGGTCTTTTTTGTCAAAATAAATGTCGATGCGCTGCAGGGCGTCGCGCATGCTTTTCATCCGGGGCACGGCCTGCACCAGGTACTGGTCTTCACTTTCGTAGAAACTGGCCTCAAAGTCCTCGCCTTTAAAAATGGTGCCCTGCACCGAGCCCATCATCACGCGGTTGATTTCCTGAAACATTTTGTTGGCCTTCATGTCAAAGGCGCTTTGCTGCTGCTCATCGCTGATGCTGATTTTGTCGCCATTGATGATGATGAGGTAGGAATAGGGGCTGACATACTCCCAGCGCAGCTGATTGTCCTTTTTGAAGGAAAAATGGCCATTTGACACCACTTTATTGCTCAAAAAGC
Source organism: Bacteroidota bacterium (assembly GCA_003696835.1). Classification (GTDB taxonomy): domain Bacteria; phylum Bacteroidota; class Bacteroidia; order J057; family J057; genus J057. The sequence continues at coordinate 11,434 of RFHT01000575.1, read as the reverse complement.
TCAGTTGCTTTTCCTGCACAAAATCACTGTCTATGGTGTGAATGCGGGCCGAAGCCTGTTCCAGGGCCTGCTGAAATGCCGCTACCTCTTTGAGGGGCACAAAGCCTTCGGCCGGCTGGGCCGCCAGCTTCAGCGCTGCCAGCAGCAGCAACATACTCATCCAGTATTTAGGGTCGTTCATAAGCTCGTGTATTCAGTAATTGTTCGAGGGGTACCACTTCGTAGCCCGCTGCTTTGATTTGGGGCAGCAGGGCCTGTAATATGGGCACAATGCGTGTGTATCGGTCGTGTAAGAGTACGATGGCGTCCGGTTTGAGTTTTTTCAGCACGCGGGACACCACCTTTTGCTCATCCCTTATCAGGGTATCTAACGAACGCACATTCCAGCCTATTACGGTATGGCCGGTTTTTTTGAGGGCACGGGCGATCATGGGGTTGGTGGCTCCATAGGGCGGTCGAAACCAGGCCGGCCGCTGGCCAGCGGCCTCCGCTATGAGGGCATCGGTTTGCTTCAGCTCGCGCTGCACCTTGCTGGCCGGGAAAAATCCAAAATAATAGCTGTGGCTATAGGAATGGTTGCCCACCCTGTGGCCCTCGGCCAGTATGCGGCGAAAAATATGCGGGAATGCTTCGATTTGTTTACCCACACAAAAAAAAGTAGCCGGCATTCCATAAGTTTTAAGCAGGTCCAGCACGGCGGGCGTATGGGCCGTGGGGCCGTCGTCAAAGCTCAGGGCGATTTGCTTTTGCCCAGTGTGCCCCCTGCATACCGCAGGCACAAAAAACTGGCTGCACACCCGGGCGGATCCAGCGCTCACCGCCACCAGATATGCCAGTACCGGCAGGCCATAGAGCCATACAGGAAACGGCGCCCACACATCCCACACGGCTGTTGCCAGCAGCCACAGGCCGGCTGCCCATTTGACGGTGGCATGCTTGAAGTAGCCTCGGGTCATGCGGCAATTTGCTAAATTTTGAGCAATTTTTTGGCACTGAGCAGGGTATCTCCCCCTGGGTCTTTGCGGTAGAGCCGGTACACATACATGCCCGCAGCCAAAGCGCGCGCATCCAACCTGATGCGGTGCTTGCCCTTCAGGCGACGGGGCGGCATCAGTTGCTGCAACAGACGGCCCTGCAGGTTGTACAGGCCCAGCACATACAGCCCGGGCTGCAGCAGGTCCAGCTCTATGGTGGTAAAGCTGCGCACGGGGTTGGGGTAGTTTTGCTTCAGGCTGAAGCTGGCCGCCAGCGAGGGTTCAATGGGCACTTCGCTTTCGAGCAAAGGCGTCTGATACACCCCCAGACCGTGGGTAGCTACCCGCAGCATGCGGTTGGCAGGCGATATGCTCAGGTCCATCACCAGGGTGGCATCGGGCAGGTCCTGGCTAAATACCTGCCAGTGTGCACCTGCATCCGTAGAGACATACACCCCCAGGTCGTTGCCCAGGTAAAGAATATGGGGGTTCAGCGGGTCGATGAGCAGGCTATTGGCCGGCACATCGGGCAGGCCCGCATCACTGGGCTGCCAACTGGCACCCCCATCCGTGCTTTGATAGACATGCGGGCTACCAAAACCAGCAAATGCCACATACAGCTGCTCATCGTTGTGGGGATGTATGGCAAAATCCATGGGCACGCGGTCGGGCAAACCGGCGGTGATGTCGATCCAATTTTTTCCCGCATCCAGGCTTTTGAGCACCCTGGCCGGCGGGCTCCACACTGGTGCCATGCCAACGTAGAGCTTGTCGGGGTTGAGGGGGGATATTTCCAGACTGATAACGGGGTCTTCGGCATCGGGAAAGACCTCGGAAGTGGGGGTCCAGCTATCGCCCCGGTCGTCGGAGCGGTACACGTACTGCCGGGCTGCATACATGCGGGTGGGCAGGCCAGGGGCCAGGGCATAAGGGCCGGCAAAGCTGGTTTTTTCCTCATTGAGCAGGGGAATGTCCAGAAAGGCGAAGTTATTGCCCCGGTCCAGGGAGCGGGCGATATTCAGGCTCTGGTATGAGCCGTAGAGTATGCTGTCGTTGAGGGGGTCGATGGCAGCGGCGAAGCCGTCGCCGCCTATCACCCGTCTCCAGGCCACACTGCCCAGGTAAATGGCCGTGGAGTTGTCCTGCATGCCTCCCAGGGCAAAGCTGGAGTCGGTAGTGGAGTTGGCAAAACCGGGATAAAACTGGGTGCTTTGGTAGCCGCCGTTGCAGCTGCGCCAGTTTTTGCCCCCATCAGTCGATTTATACACCCCGCCGTCGGTGGCCACATACACCAGCCCCGGCTGAATAGGGTCATAATATGCGGCATGTATGTCGCCGTGTACAAAGTCCGGCGGCCCTTCGGGCTCTCCGGGCTGCACCACCACGGAGAAGTCCCATTTGTTCCAGAAGGAGCGCTGCACCAGGTTGCGGCCTTCATTTTCGGAGGTCCAGCAATCGATGCCTACATAGAGCAGCTTGTTGGGCTCGTTGGGGTCCAGGGCGATGTCGTGGGAATACCATCCCTGCCACCGGGCCACGTCAGTGGGGTTGATGAGGGTCCACTTGTTGCCCCCATCCTCCGAGCGGAAGAGGCCCCTGCTGGCAAAGGCATCGGCTACGGAGGCATACAGTATGTGAGGGTTCTGGGGGTGAATGGTAAGCATGGTTTTGCCGTTGTAGGGCGGTACGCCCTGCCTGCGCCCAAAGGTGCGTCCCCAGTCAGTGGAGGCATATACGCCACTGCCTTCGGAGCCCAGGTTGCCGTGCGATACCCAAATGGTGGAGGTATCGGAGGGGTGAATTTCCACGTCTATGGCCATGCGCACCGCATGTATGAGGGTCCAGTTTTCGCCCTCGTCGGTGCTGCGGTACAGCCCCTCGGTGGTGGCAGCATACAGGCAGCGGCTGTTGAGGGGGTTGAACACGATCTCCATCACTCCGCGCAACTCACCGTAGGCCCAGTCGAGGCTTTTGTGCCAGCTTTGCCCCCCGTCGGTGGATTTGAGGATGCCTATGCCATAGGTGCCGCGAGTGAGGCGGTAAATGAGGCCGGGAGCAGTATTGCGGTCGTTATAGACCTCCCCGGTACCGATAAAGAGGGTGTTGGTATCGGCAGGCGAAATGGCCACGGCCGCCACCCCCAGCAGGGGAAAGCCCGTGGGTACGCGATGCCAGGCCGATGCGCCTTCGCCTGCGGTGTGGGTGCGCCACAGCCCGCCGCTGGCCGAGCCGGCATAGATGCTGCGGTTGTTTTGGGGGTTGATGGCCAGGCAGAGGGTTCTGCCTGCAATGTTTTTGGGGCCGAGGGCCTCCCAGCTGCGCCTGCCTCTGGGCAGGCGCTCCAGCAGTTGTTTATGCTGCTCAAAGCTGCGGCTGTAGGGCGCCATGCGAAGGCGGTGGCCGGGATAGGCCCGCACGAAGGCCCAGTGGTCCAGGGCTTTTGCGGCACCGCTCAGGCGCGCCTGCCGCCCCTGGGCAGGCGCAGGCTCCAGGGGCAGGCACAGCCAGACTGCCCCCAGCAGCAGGGCCAGGGCGATCAGCATGCTATACCTCAGCGTCATCATCATAAACAGGGGGGTTGGAGTAGAGAAAAAAGGGCTGGCCGTGGTGGTTACAAATCGATTAACTCGGCCCATTCTCTGAGCTGGCGGTCCACCAGGCGCAGGCCCTGGGTGAGGCTGTGGGGGCGGTAGTCCAGCTCGGTTTGGGCTTTGAGGATGACAAAACCCGTTTTGGGCGGCCTTTTGGCCGCCTGGTTGAGCGAAGCGCTGTCGATGGGGCTGATGAGGCCGCTGTCGAGCTTCCAGAAATCGGCTACGCGCCGGGCCAGCTCAATGATGGACATCATCTCGGCTCCCGAAACATGGTAGAGCCCGGTGGCCTTGCACATAGAAGCCGTGAGGGTGGCATGGGCCAGGTCCTCGGCCAGGGTAGGACAGCGATACTGGTCGTGCACCACCCGTATGGGTTTGCCCGCTTCCAGTGATTTTTTTACCCACAGCACAATGTTGCTGCGCGACATGGCGGGGGTAAGGCCATAGAGCAGCATGGTGCGCAATATCACGGCTTCCAGGCCGCTCTGCTGTATGAGCTGCTCGGCTTTGAGCTTGGAATGCCCGTAATAACTCAGGGGATTGGGCGGGTCGGATTCCGCATAAGGTCCCGCCTGTCCGTCAAATACAAAGTCGGTAGAAATATGGGTAAAATGGGTTTGATGGCGCCGGCAAAGACTCAGCAGCGTTTCTACAGCCCCTACGTTAATGGCATCGCATTGCTCCCGCTCATGCTCACATTTGTCCACCAGGGTCATAGCGGCGGTGTGGATGAGGCGGTCGGGCCTGAATTCCTCAAAGATGGCAGCCACCTCGCCCGCACGGGTGAGGTCGGCGCTGCGGTAGCTGTAGCCTTCGCGCAGCGGGTGCCGGTTGGGGCCCCTTCCCACGGCCATCAATTCCAGGTTTGAACGGTTGGCGAGCAAGTTTACCAATTTTTGCCCCAACAGGCCATTGCTGCCCGTGAGGAGTACGCGGTTCTGCATAAAGATTAGATCCCTATTTGGTACAATTTATTGCCTTTTACACTCACAAAGAGCAGATCAGCTTCTATGCCATCGGCACGACACTGCTCCAGGGTGGCATTTGCTTTATTCTCATCTTCAAAAAAGCGGTAGGTAATGGCGTACTGGTCGGTACCATTGCCCCTTCTCACCTCCAGGTAATGGGGCACGTCCTTTTGCTGGTTGAGCAATTCAAAGACCTGGTCCTCGGCCTCATTGAGGGTGGGTGCCCACTCGGTTACGATGAGGTATATGTTGATGGGTTTGGCCGTAATGGTGGAGGTATTGTCCAGGATTTTTTTCACCACGGGGTGGTAGCGGGATTCGGGATGCTCCTGCAGGAATTTTTGGTGGGTTTCCAGCTCTGCCATGAAGGGATAAGGGTCTGTATTGATCCCTCCAACTATGGGCATTGTTTGCTCTCCGGATTGCACCAGGTGAATATCGGTGATGGTGCGCAATGCACGGCGGAAATCCTCATCTATTTTTTCGTAGTACATGCGGGCAGCGGGGTCTTTCATCAGGGCTTCCCCTTTGAGCAGCATCTCAAAATAGGGCTCCATATTGGCGTAGGGGTACTCCCCGGCCCGCGAAAGGGCCTCGGCATTGGAAAAATCGGCGTAGAGCCGCAGGGCACTGGAGCCCTGGGTGCGCAGTACATCGGAGAGCATTTCGGCCTGCCCCAGGGCCACAAACATGCCTTCGGCCCGCAGCTGGGTCATACCCAGCTGGTTGAGCTCTTTTTCCAGGGCTTCGGCCTGTTCGTACCACTTCTCTTCATCCATTTGCTCAATATAAGGCTGTATGATGGGAATGATGATTTCCTTGCGCTTTTCCATCAGGGCCAGGATGTCGCTCTCTGTACGCAGGTTTTTGCGACTGAACAATTCCTCTGCATAACTTTTCACAATGGCCAGGTCGTCGGGCTGGTCCTGCAGCAGGCTGCTCAGCAGGGGAAACTGCTGCTCAAAGTCGATGTCAACCGCCCGTGCAGCCATGTCCAGGCTGCGGGTGGCCAGGTTGCTGTCGGCCAGGACGGCCTCATCTGTCAGGCCGGCGGTGGTGGAAGTGTCTTCGGTTTGACCGCTCTGGCTACCATCAGCGGTACTTTCCGGTCCGCAGGCCACCACGCCCAGCAGCAACAGAGCCAGTATATAATCAGTGAGGGTTTTCATAAGCTTGTACTTAAAGGTTTTGAAACAAATAACGTGCTTTTCGTGCTTTATCACAACAAAGAAGGCAGCAGGCTACTACGCAAAGCGCTAAAAATGCGTTTTTCTCCTGCCCGTACAGGCTTCGAGGCCGTTTTGGGCATCCCCTTTTCCTCCTTGTGCGAAACTCAAATAATCCGTAACATTAGCCTTCAGATTCAAACATACTACAACTATGAACATTACCTATTACGGACATGCCTGCTTCGGTGTTGAGGTCGGAGGCAAACATCTGCTGTTCGACCCCTTTATCAGCCCCAACGAAAAAGCTGCCCACATAGCCGTGGACAGCATACCGGCTGATTATATTTTGATCTCTCACGGACATGAAGACCACGTGGCCGATGTGGAGCGCATCGCCAGGCGCACGGGTGCCACCCTGGTTTCTAATTTTGAAATTGTGAGCTGGTTTGGTGCCAAAGGGCTCAGCAAGGGCCACCCCATGAACCACGGCGGCAGCTGGAAGTTCGATTTTGGGCGAGTCAAATACGTCAACGCCATCCACTCCAGTACCCTGCCCGACGGCAGCGGTGGCGGCAATCCCGGCGGCTTTGTGGTGCAGAGCGATGCGGGCACCTTCTACTACTCGGGCGATACCGCCCTCACCTACGACATGAAACTGCTGGGCGAGCAGTTTCAGCTCGACTTCGCCTTCCTGTGCATAGGCGACAACTTCACCATGGGCGTTGACGACGCCCTGCTGGCTGCCGACTTCATCCAGTGCGACCACATCATCGGCATGCACTACGATACCTTTGGCTACATTGTGATCGATCACGAGGCGGCCCGGGCAAAGTTTGCTGCCCAAAACAAACAGCTGGTGCTCCCTCCCATAGGAGAAGCCTTCCAGGCGGGCAGCTAATACCCGCCCGCTACCTTTTGTCGAGTAAAGCTTATTTTTGGGCGATATTTTGAGGCCTTTGGTGCATACAGGCCGGAAATACTGCCCCAAATTGCGTATGTTGTAATCAGGTGCTCAGTAACAAGCCGGAAACTTTGTGCGAAGGTAGTGTTGCAAAATCGCCAATATTTTGTTTATTTATTGGAAATTAATCCCTTTAAAAACCTTTTGATATGGAATCTCAGGAAACTTCCAACAACACAGGAACCGTGCAGCTCGCCACTGAAGGGCAGCGCATTGCCGCTTATTTTATCGATGGAGTGCTTATTGCTCTGGTCAGTTTGGTACCGGCAGTAGGCATCATAGTGGGCGTAGCTTACGCCCTGACCAAAGACGCCCTGCCCTTCCTCAACGGCCAGAGCATTGGCAAAAACCTCATGAAGATCCGGGTAGTGAGCGCCGTTGACGGATCCCCTATGACCAACAACTACGGGCCCGTTATTGTGCGCGGGTTGTTCCTCTCGCTGCTGAGCATTATCGAGCTCATTGTGATGCTCACCAATGACCAGAAGCAACGCGTTGGTGATATGGTGGCCAAAACCAAGGTGGTGGAAGACCCCAATACGGTCAGCATTTTTGAATCGAAAAAATAAATTGGCTGAAAAGACCCCAGACGGGTCAATCTGCCTGAATTGAACCATTATATCTTTCTCATTATGTCACAAAAAGTCATATACGACGGCAACCCTGATGCCTACAACGGCCTGATAGAGTCGGGCTATGTCTTCCGCATGGGTGACTATATCAACAGGGGCTGGGAAATTTTCAAGCAATATCCCGGCGGTTTCATCGGATTCGGATTTCTATCCATTCTTCTGGGTGGAGTGGGCGGCATGGTCCCCTTTGTGGGCGTAGGCGTGATGTATTCGCTTACTGCCGGGTATTTCATCGTGGCCGACAAGATCGCCAAGGGTGAATCCTACGAGTTTGGCGATTTCTTCAAAGGCTTCGACCATTTTCTCCAGCTGATGATAGCTGGTGTTCTCATACAAGTATTTGCAGGAGTGGGCATATTGCTGCTGATCATTCCGGGCATTTACCTGGCCGTGGCCTATTCCATGGTGGTGCCGCTCATCGTGCTGGGCAAGCTGGAGTTCTGGCCCGCTATGGAAGTGAGCCGCAAGGTGATCAGCCGAAACTGGTGGATGTTTTTCCTGTTCGGCATTGTAACGGGCATACTGGCCAGTCTGGGGATCATTGCCCTCATCATTGGCATACTCATCACCCTGCCGCTGTATTACACCATGGCCTACGCCGCTTATGAGGACATATTTGCGCCGGTGCACGAGGATGCCGCGGACATGATCGGCCAGATAGGAGAAGATGCAGGTGATGACCCTGCTCACTAAACTCCAACAGGAAATATTCCTTTTACCTCAAAGCAAAAACACCTTCTCTGAACGGGAGAAGGTGTTTTTGTTGGGTAAGGCACATGCTCAGGCCGTTGCTTCTTCCGGTTTGCGCTGCATGAGCTCTTCGTTGAGCAGGTAAAGGGCGCTTTTGTTGTTGCCGATGAGCTTGAGTTTGGCAATGAGGGTGCGCATGAGGGCCTCCTCTTCCACCTGCTCCTGCACAAACCACTGGAAAAAATTGTGGGTGGCAAAGTCGCCGTCTTCCAGGGCCGCCTTTACAATGGCGTGTATGTGGCGGGTGATGTAGCGCTCGTGCTCCAGGGTTTGGTTGAAGGTATCCATGATGGATTCAAAGTCGGTGGGAGGGGCGTCTATGGCCTGATAGGTAATTTTTCCATCCACCTGGTGCAGGTAGTCAAACTGCTTGAGGGCATGCATGAGCTCTTCCTCGGCCTGCACCCTGAAAAAATTGGCGAAGCCATCCAGGTCTTTGTCCAGGTAGTAGGAGCATATAGAAAAATACATGTGGGCAGAAAACAGCTCTCTATGGTATTGATCGTTGATCAATTTTTGCATGTTGTTACTGATCATAATTTGCTTTTGATTAGTTACTGGAAATTATTTGGGCAATTAACCCCCAAACTTACAGCATTTGTTCACAATTACCAATGAAAAAAATACTCATTACCGGTTGTTGCGGGGCAGGCAAATCCACCCTGGCCACCCGGCTCTCGGCCCTGACGGGCCTGCCGCTCATTCACCTGGACCAGCACTACTGGCAGGCGGGCTGGCAGGAAAGCAGCCCGGAGGAATGGCCCCTGAAGGTGCAGCAACTCGCCGCGCAGCAGGCCTACATCATGGACGGAAATTACCGGGGCAGCCTCCACCTGCGCCTGCCCCATGCCGATGCGGTGGTGTACCTCGACCTGCCGCGCTGGCAGTGTATGCTCAATGTGATCAAACGCTGGGCCCAATACCACGGAAACACCCGGCCAGACATGGCGGCCGGGTGTCCCGAACGGATGGATGTGGAGTTTCTGCATTACGTGTGGACCTTCAAATACCGCAAGCGGCCCGCCATGATGAAGCTGCTGAAGCAGCTACAGGCTGAAGGTCAAAAGGCGGTATTTATCCTGAAAAATAAACGGGAAATTGATAGTTTTCTGGCTACTTTTTCAGCTGATCAAAAGTCGTGAAGGCCCGCTTGTCACTTTGCTCCTGGCGTCCGCGCATTTCCCCTACAAAACGGTCGTAGGGATTGGCGGCGAGGTAGTCGTATTTTGTCATTTCATTGGCAGGAGCATAAGCGATGTATTTGGAGGTGAGCACCAGCTCGTGCATACCGTTTTGTACGTTATATGCCAGTTCAAACAATTTGCCTTTGGCTCCAACGATGTGCAGGGCCTCTGTACGCCCGCTTTTTTCATAGAAGCGTTCGGGACGCAGACGGTTGAGATAGGCCAGCGAACCTTCGTACATGCGCAAGGCTAAGTCCTTGCTGCTGTACATTTTACGGCTCTCAATCTGGTACAAGCGGCCAAAATGAAAGTCGTAAATATAGGTGCCGCCGTCGTATTCGGCCAAGATGCGCCCTTCATTACTTTGGGGCAGGATCTGAATCTTGGGATTGGCGTTCAACTTCTCATATACTTGCTCATAGCTCATGTCGAAGGAGTAAAACATGGCATGCTGAGCAACAACACTCAAACCCAGGGAAAAAAAGCTGATGAGGATGATGAGATTTTTCATGATTAAGGGTACAGGTTAAGTAAATGAATGCGAAGGATCAAATACTCGTAAGGACAGGTTGCGGGTTCAGTTCAGTATATCCTTTCTTACGAATTGTGAGAATAAAGGTTGGTGTTCGTTTGTTCAATTTTCCGAACAAGCGGCAGGTCCATTCTTTCAAAAAAGCCCCATTTTTCAACTGATCTTACCTTTTCTTTCTCTTTGATTTATAGGGAATTGCTTCATTGAGCAGCATGGCCTCCTGCAGCACTTCCATGAGGGACTCTGGCGAAATGTCGGAAACATGGTAATAAATAATACCTGCTACTTGTTTTCTGTCTCTGAAGCTGAGCAGGCCATTGGCATTTGACAACTCATTTCCCCGAATAAAAGCCAATTCAATTCCCCCCTTTTTTTTGGGGTTCAAATAGCACATCCAACTATGGTAGTAATAGAAGGGTATGCGGTAGCGTATGCGCGCCTGCACGCCCGGCAGGCTGCAGATGAGCTGGTGGAGGTACAGCGTAATTTCGCGCTGCTGCCCTTGCAGGTTATAGATATAAGCTTCTACTTGTTCCATCTTATGCCAGTATATCGCGTACCACTTTGCCATGTACATCGGTGAGGCGGTAGCGCCTGCCCTGGTGTTTAAAGGTGAGGCGCTCGTGGTCGATGCCCAGCAGGTAGAGCAGGGTGGCCTGAAAATCGTGTACGTGAACGGGGTTTTGCAGGATGTTGTAGGAAAAGTCGTCGGTTTGGCCGTAGGTAAGCCCTGCCTTTACGCCACCTCCTGCCATCCACATGCTGAAGCATCGGGGATGGTGGTCGCGGCCATAGTTATCGGCTGTAAGCCCTCCCTGGCAGTAGCTGGTGCGGCCAAACTCTCCACCCCAGATCACCAGGGTATCCTCCAGCAGTCCGCGCTGTTTCAGGTCGGTGATAAGGGCCGCAGTGGGCTGGTCCACGTCTTTGCACATTTGTTTCATGCGTTTGGGCAGGTTGGCGTGCATGTCCCATCCCTGGTGGTAGAGCTGGATAAAACGCACGTTGCGCTCGGCCAGGCGGCGGGCCAGTATGCAGTTGGCGGCAAAGGTGCCCGGCTCCCGCGCCTCAGGGCCGTAGAGGTCAAACACCCAATCGGGCTCTCCGGAGAGGTCCAGGGTTTCGGGCACGGAGCTTTGCATGCGGTAGGCCATTTCGTACTGGGCAATGCGGCTTTCAATGGCAGCATCGCCGGTTTTTTCCATCCTCAGCCTTTGCAGGGCCTGCAGCTGGTCCAGCATGTTGCGCCGGCCAGCAGGCGTAATGCCATGGGGATTGTTGAGGTAAAGCACGGGCTCTTTGCCCGAGCGGAAGTGCACCCCCTGGTGAATGGAAGGCAAAAAGCCGTTACCCCACAGGCGGGCATAGAGCGGCTGCCCGCCCCGGTCTTTGGAAATGAGCACGGTAAAGCAGGGCAGGTTCTCGTTTTCGCTGCCCAGGCCGTAGCTCAGCCAGGAACCCATAGAAGGTCGGCCGGCCAGCTCGGAGCCTGTCTGAAAAAAGGTGATGGCCGGGTCGTGGTTGATGGCCCGGGTGTACATGGACCGGATGATGCACAGCTCGTCGGCTATGCCGGCCGTGTGGGGCAGCAGTTCGCTGATCCAGGCACCGCTTTGGCCGTGCTGCCGAAAGGAAAAGACCGAGCGGGCCAGGGGAAAGTGTTCCTGGTT
>RFHT01000574.1 GCA_003696835.1 Bacteroidota bacterium | reverse complement strand
TGCATCCTGTCCCTTACTCAATCTCATAATACTCATAGGCGCCAATGTCAAACGGCAGGGTGCGCAGGCTGTCCATGCGGCCGCGAATGTCGTCGAGGAAGCGCTGGGAAAGATCGCGGCCGGCGTCGATCAGGGGACTGCCCTGCTGGGGGCGGTAGTCGCGCATGCGGGGCGCGTTGAAGAGGGGGTCCTGGTTCACGATGGTATTGGAGATGTAGGGCGCAATGGGCACCTCATTGTCATCGGCATAGCGCAGCAGGCAGTGGTCGAAATTGAGGAGGGTAAAATTACCGCCTGGCAGGCTGTCCACGATCACCTCTGTTTCTTCTGTGCCCCAAATTGCGCAGTTTACAAATTGGGTTACAGAGGGATACACCAGGTATTGGGTGGGCGTTTCGAGGTAATTGCTCACGCGTATCTGGGGGGTACGGCGTGAGAAACCCAGCAGGTTGTAGTTGGCGAAGGTACAGTTGTAAAATTCGTGGTAGCCGCCGGCCAAAATAAAGAGGGTGTGCTGCTTGCAGGTATTCACCACCGAATTTTCCATCACAATAGCCGGTGCCTGCCCTACATCATTGGGGGCGGCCCCAATGGCCAGTATGCCATAGGCGCCCATGTTGCGTATATGGGAGTTTTGCACATAGAGCTTGGGTTCCCGCGTGGTAGAAATGGAGTCCACCTCCAGGCCCACCAGGGCGTTTTTGATGATGGCATGGCGGATGTGGTTGCGTTCGCTGGTGCGGGTAAAGCGTATGCCCCGCCACTGGGCCGGGTTTTCGCGGTATATAGAATCCAGCCTGCTGCCCTCAAAGATGACGGGAAAATCGGGGCTTCCCTCCACCACCAGGGTGCCCCCTACCATGAGGGTAGAGAAGAAAGCATAATAACGGGTACCATCCTGCAGGCTAAAGGGGTATTTGTAAGGGGTAAAAAATAAATGGGTACCCGCCTGTATGCGCACCGTTACCCCCTCCTGGATAAAAATGGGACCATCCATGATGATGGGCTTCTCAGGGGTGAGTACCGTATCGCGGGTAAAAAAGAAGCCCGAAAAGGTGGAATCGCTGGTGAGGCGTGCCCGCAAAAAGTAGGCATCCCGTACAAAGGCCCGTATCAATACCCGCTGGGTATTGTTGCCCACCTGAAAAGCCAGGTACTCCTGGGCGTAATTGTCGCGCTGCTGCGACTTCATGCTCACAAATACGTGCATGCTGTCGTTTTTGGCCAGCACCAGGTCCTGCACATCATTGCCCCGTATGCCATCTACGATGAGGTCAAATTCGGAGCTGCTACCCGCTTCCAGCCACACGCGTGAAATCTGTATGTTTTTTTTCGTGCGGTTATACACTACCAGCAACTCTGAGGGGGCCTGGAAGGTGGTAAAAATGGAATCAAACAGCACCGTATCCACCGAAAAACCCAGTTCACCTTCCTCTACGGTAAGGGTGGGTTTTTCACAACTCCACAAAACGAGCAACAGGGCAATAACTGCTATCCATAAATTTTTCATGCATGCAAACCTACATACTCCCCCCGAATATTACCAGACAAAAATCCGGTACTGTAGGCTCAGGTACGGGCAAAATTTGTTTGGGCGATCCAGTTCAATGCCTTTCTTTGCGTCATGAATGCTGTGCTAATCACTTTTTGGTTGTGTGCCCTTTTTTTATATGTGCGTACAGCCATCTCTGTGTACAATCTTTTCAGTCGCCCATTGCTGCAGGTGGGTACCCCCGCAGCTATGCCACTGGTTTCTGTACTTATCCCTGCACGCAATGAGGCTCACAACCTGCCCGTTCTTTTTGAGCAACTGCAGCAACTGCGCTACCCCGGGCTGGAGATCATTGTGCTCAACGACCAGTCGGAAGATGATACCGAGGCGGTGTTGCAGCGGCTTACGGCCCGCGATGGACGCTACCGCTACCTCAACGGCCAGCCTCTGCCAACCGGCTGGCTGGGCAAAAACTGGGCCTGCCACCAGCTGGCCCGGGAAGCCAGCGGGCAGTATCTCCTCTTTCTGGACGCCGACATTGCCTATCTACACCCCGACATGCTCACCTATTGCCTGCCCTACATGCAGCAGTACCAGCTGGCCCTGCTCTCTGTGTTTCCCGACCAGATCATGGGCAGCATGGCAGAACGGGTGGTAGTACCCATTATGCATTACCTGTTGTTGTCTCTGCTACCCCTGCCGCTGGTGTTTCGTGCAGCATCTCCCAGCCTGGCAGCCGCCAACGGGCAGTTCATGCTGTTTGAGCGGGAGACATACCGCGCTTTTCAGTGGCATGCGCAATTAAAAGAGGTGGTGATTGAGGATGTGGGCATCATGCGCAGGCTCAAGCAGCAGGGGCTGAAAGGCATGACCCTGCTGGCCAACGGCTACATTCGCTGCCGCATGTACCACAGCTACCGGGAGGGGCTGGCGGGCTTCAGCAAAAATTTGCTGGCCGGTTTTGGCAGTGTACCCTTGCTCCTACTCTACCTCAGCCTCACCTTGCTGCTTTGGCCCTGGCTGCTGGTGTACCTTCCCCTACCCTATTTTTTGTTGCCTCTGGGCAGCCTGCTGCTGCTGCGGGCGGCTGTCAGCCGCCTGGCACGGCAGTCGCTATGGCAAAACTGGCTGCTTCATCCTCTGCAAATGGGAACATTATGCCTCATTGCAATGTTGTCTTTATATCAACACTGGCGTAAACAATCTACATGGAAAGGCAGAAACGTCTCCAGGGCATAAGCCTGTTGTTTTTGGGCATTTTACATTTGGTGGGCTTGGTGGGCCTGTGCATACCGGCCAGCCGGGCACTTTTTCAGGCGCTTACTCCCCTGCATTTGCTCCTGAGCCTGGGGGTGTTGCTCATGTTCCACCGGGGGTGGTCGCCGGGCTTTGTGGCTGCCCTGGCGTTTATCGGCCTGGGCGGCTGGCTGGTGGAGTATGTGGGGGTGCACAGCGGGCACCCTTTTGGCAGCTACCACTATGGCGGCACCCTGGGCTGGAAGGCCGGGGGCATACCGCTGGTGATGGCCATCAACTGGGTGCTCATCATGTACCTGGCCGCAGCTGCCGGCAAAAAAATAGCGGTTTCTCCCATCTGGCAAGCTGCAGCAGGAGCTGCCATAGCCACTTTGCTGGACTTTTTCATAGAGCCGGTGGCCATTTTTCAGGACTTTTGGCAATGGCAAAGCCAGCAGGTACCCCTGCAAAACTACCTCGCCTGGTGGGGAATATCTTTCCTGTTTCTATGCATTTTTTATCGTTTTGCCCCCAAATCCAACAACCCCCTGGCCCTTCCCCTGCTGGCCATGCAGTTTACTTTCTTCCTGCTGCTGGCCTGGCTGCAGGCCTAAAAGGGGTAATAAACATTCATATTGCCGATGGGCTTAGGCATGTAATATTTCGTTCGCCTTTGGGAATATCACATTTTCCGACCGCCTTACCATACAGTATGTATGGGAAATAAGACAGCATGACCAGCTAAAAAAATGGGGTGAACGGTTTTTTGAAGGGGGATAGATAATTGTTTTATATATCACGAAACCTCCTAAAAAGCACCTTTTTATACATTTTCATCCAAAAGCTTTCATTAATAAAGGTAAGTTACACAAAAGATATTCTCATTACACCCCCATTAGGCAAGGTGTTTGCATTTTCGTACATGCATCAGGCCCGGAAGCGTTTCTCTTTTCCGGCTTTGAAACAGACTCTAACACAACGTATGGCAACCATTACTATGCAACCCCCTGTAGTTTCGTCCGACCGCCTGTTGGCACTGGCAGAGCAAAAGATTCAACGCGGCCTGCTCAATGAGGCCAGGGCTATTTTGCTTCAAATGGTGAACGCAATGCCTCCGGGGTGGCGCCCGGCCTATAAGGAAGCAGACGGCCGGGTAAAAATAGCTTTTTGGAATCAGAACGAATACCAACACTACCTGCCCTACTTTCTGGAGCGGGGCATAGGGCGCGAAATTGTGCGCATGTATCCCTCCTACAGCAGAGCATGGTACCTACTGGCCCATATTTCCCTGGAGCAAAAGGACCTGGACAGCGCCCTGCTCTACATCAACCAGGCCCTGAAGCTGGAGCCCGATCATCCCGAAATATTGTGCAAAAAAGCACAGATCAGGCAGTACGGTGGCTGTGCCAAAGAAGCTTATGAGCTGTATGTAAACGCCATTTACTCCCGCGCCTGGAACAGCCCCGAAATACAGGCCAGGGCCATGCGGGGAGCCGGCATTGTACTGGAAGAACTCGGCAATCTGGAGGCAGCCTCGGTGATGTTTAAAAAATCGCTGGAACTGGAACCCGGCAACCAACTCGCCATGAATGAGCTATCGCACATCTACCTGCACCGTATGGAACTTGCCCGGCACAATCAGCCTTCCAGGAAGAAATGGTGGAAGTTTTGGTAAAACTGCCAAAGCAAAGAACTATCAGGTGTATCCGAACTTTAGCAATTATAAGTTGAACATGAATACCCATCAGCCCTCACGCAAAACGTGGGGGTTTTTTCATGCAGGCACGGGCAGCATGCTTTCTGCCACCGTTTTCAAATCTGCCAGTACCTTTTGCTGTACTTCACTCATTTTTTTGCGCAAGACCCCCTCCAGCCAGCCAAAAGGCCATTTGATTTTTTCGTAATGGATCTCCATGCGCAGGCGGGTGCCTGCTCCTTCCTGGCGCAAAAAGAAATAGTTGACCTGATTTTTAAATATGAAAGAGCGTCTGAGCTTTTCGCCATACACCTGTTCATCCGCTTCCACCTGTACAGTCACGGTTTCAAAGCTCAGTTTGCCTACCTCCAGCACACACACGTGCTCGGTTCCCAGGCGGTTGAGCCGGGTTTTGTTGTATTGGAGGTCTTTCAGCCCCTGCTGCCAGCTGAGCCTGTACTCCAGGTTGGAGAGGAGTTCGTACAACTCCTGGGGCGGGCTGTGTATGTAGATGTCGGCCATCATGGGCGTTGCCGAGCGAAAAGCAGGCTCAGGCGGTGCCGGTTTTTGCAAGCCTGCATACAGGGGGTCGAGCAGGGTGTAACGATGGGGCACTGCTCCCAGTTTGGGATAGGTAGCCACATTCTGCTCCCACTTTACCCAGTCGGGTGCAGCGACTTCCTCCTGCTGCTGTACCAGGGCCTCGGTGAGCAGGAGGTACTCGTCGGAAGGCACGTCGTTTTTCAGCAGGCGGTGGAGCAGGATCACATCCGGGCCGTAAATTTTGTGGTGTTGCTTGATGGTCAGGTGCCGGATGTTACCGGCATGTGCGATCATTTTCAGTTTGAGCCGGTGAGCAGTGCGGCAGGCACCACAGCTGCAAATGCGGTGCTGCTCGTACTTCATCAGGTGCTCGTGGAAGCGCACAAACATCAGCCGGGCCTGCTGCAGGATTTCTTCCACCGTAGGCACGCTTCCATAGCGGTAAAACAAAATGGCATCCCCTTCCACTTCTGAAACCGTCATATCCAGGGTGTTGGCATCAATGAGCAACTCCAGCAGCACTGCCACGATGTGGTAGCTGTGGTTGAGGTCCGTTTCGTTCACAAACTCTGTGAAGCCTGAAATATCGGGAATGAATAAGAGTGAGTTAATATTGCCTGTCATAAGCTTATTAGGGATAAAGTGAAAACTTGCAGGCAATTGCAGTGCTCAGTCAGGAGGGAGGCTAAAAAATATTCCTTTGTCTATGTTCTTCTACGCAGCGGCGGTAGAAGTGGTTATAAGCCGCAGCTATTTGCCCGCCTGCCGCAGCGGCATCATGCTCCTGCAGATAGTAATACACCGAGGGCCGGGCATGCGGCCCAAAATCGATGAGGGCCGCGGAAAAGACCAGTTGTACAGGCCTGGCCGTTTTTTGCAACAGGCGGGCCACTCCGCCCTGAAAATGCAGGGGCCATTCGTAGAGGGAATGAATTTTACCCTGGGGGTACATCACCAGCAGGTTGTGCTTGTGCTCCAGCAGGCTGCTACTATAGGCCAAGCTCTGCACCATGGAACGGTGGCCAGGCTGTATGGAGAAGGCACCTCCCCGCCTGAAGAGAGGCCGTGGCCGCAGTTGCTCCTCCAGCATCATGATGTAAAAGGCTTTTTTCCACAGCCGCCGGTTCAGCTCTATGGGCCAGAAGCCATCCCACCAGCCTATGTGGTTGCCAATGAGCAGCATGGCCTTCTCCGGGTCGGCCACCACTGGCTTCACGATCTCAAATTTTTCAAAACACACCCCAATGGCTATGCTACTGAAACCCTGCCAAAACCACCTTCCCCAGTGCGAAGGCCGGGCAGAAATAAATCCGTTCTGGACTTGCTTGCCTGTTTGCATGATCCTTACAACTCCCGGCCTGCATTTATTGTTTGATAAACTTTTGGGTAAATACCTGCCCTTCAGCCAGTACCCCCAAACTGTACAAGCCTGCTGGCAGTTGGCCCGTATCCAGCCGCAGCGGCTTCCCCATTGGAAGCGGGCCTTCCAGCACCACACTGCCCCGGGCATTCCACACCACATAGCGGGCGTGAGGATAGGTTCCTGCCTCCAGCCTGAGATGCAGCAGCCCACTGGCAGGGTTGGGGTAGAGCTGTAAGCGGGGCAGATGGGAAAGGGCTTCGCCGGCCGTCACCTGCTCACAGGCCAGGTGGCTGCGGTTGCGCTGCAGGTAGTACTGCATGCGCACTCCCTGCTCAGCCGAAAAGTGTGTACGGCAGGCCTTGCGCGAGTAAGACATGATATTGCCCGGGTCAGGCTCGTAAAACTGCCCGTTGAGGTCCCTGCTTCTGCCGGTATATTCGCAGGCTGTATTTACATTGTGGGTACCCAGGCGCGGGTCGGCAGGGGTATCACATAGCTCATCTCCAGCATAGGTGCAATTGGAGCCATCTACGAATTCATTTCCATAAAAGGTCTCGTGGGTGTGGTATAGCCCCAGGTAATGCCCAATCTCGTGGGCCAGGGTACTGCCGTTGAGGGCACATTCATTTTTCACCACCACATATTCCTGTTCATTCCAGGGAAAACTGGCATAGCCACAGAGAAAGCTGGCGTCGTTCAGGATTTTATTGATGAAATAAATGTTGATGACATTTGGGATGTTGTAGCTCACCAGGCTGTCGGCATACAGGCTGCGGTCGAAGTCGTAGAAAACATTTACGTCCACAAACTGGGGGTCGCCGCAGGCATAAAACTGGATGTTTGCCGGCAGGAAGCGCTGGTTGAGGGTATCGATGA
>RFHT01000573.1 GCA_003696835.1 Bacteroidota bacterium | reverse complement strand
GGTGAAGTAATTTCTGTTAATGGAGGCTTATACACATGAAAAGAGTGGTTATTACCGGAATGGGCATTTACTCTTGCCTGGGCGTTAGCCTCGAGGAGGTAAAGCAATCATTATACAAGGGCAAATCGGGCATAGGCCTGGACCCCACCCGCAGGGAACTGGGGTTTCGTTCATGCCTCACGGGCATGGTGCCAAAGCCCGACCTCAAGGGCCTGCTCAAACGCAGGCAGCGGGTAGGCATGGCCGAGCAATGTGGGTATGCATTCCTGGCTACCAAAGATGCCCTGGAGCAGGCTGGCATGGACGAAGACTTCCTCGACCAGCACGAAGTGGGCCTGCTTTACGGCAACGACAGCTCCGCCCTGGCTGTGGTGGAAGGGGTGGACAAAATGCGGGAAAAAAGGGACACCACCCTGTTGGGGTCGGGCGGAATCTTTCAGCAGATGAATTCCACTGTGACCATGAACCTGGCCACCATTTTTAAGGTAAAAGGCATCAATTTTACCATTAGTGGGGCTTGTGCCAGCGGCTCACACGCCATAGGAATGGGCTATTTCCTCATCAAAAATGGACTTCAGGAACAGATCATCTGCGGAGGAGCCCAGGAAATTAATGGTTATTCTATGGGTAGCTTTGACGGCCTCAGCGCCTTTTCCATCAGAGAAGACGAGCCTACCCGGGCTTCCCGGCCCTTCGACAAAGGCCGCGATGGACTCATCCCCAGCGGGGGGGCAGCCACCGTGATACTGGAAAGTCTGGAGTCGGCCCGCAGGCGCGGCGCCCGCATACTGGGTGAAGTAATCGGCTATGGCTTCTCCTCCAATGGCGCCCACATTTCCCAGCCCAGCGTAGAAGGCCCAGCGCGCTCCCTGGCCATGAGCCTGCAGGATGCAGGTCTGCAAGCCAAAGACATCGACTACATCAATGCCCACGCCACTTCCACGCCCATAGGCGACAGCAGCGAAGCCAGGGCCATCGATGAGGTTTTTGGCGACTCCAAACCCCCGGTGAGCTCCACCAAGTCCATGACCGGGCACGAATGCTGGATGGCTGGGGCCAGTGAAGTCATCTATTCCCTCCTCATGATGCAGGAAGGCTTTGTGGCCCCCAACCTCAATTTTGAAGAACCCGACGAATATTCAGCCAAATTGAATATTGTTGCTCATACTTTAGAAACCAATATTGATACGTTTTTGTCAAACTCTTTTGGCTTTGGCGGAACCAATTCAAGCTTGATTATCCGAAAATTTAAGAACTGAAAAGCACCATGAATGAAAAGCAAATCATTGACAAGATCAACGACTTCCTCATAGACGAATTTGAGGTGGAAGCCGAAGAAATCTCCCCCGACGCCAACCTGCGTGAAACCCTGGACCTCGACAGCCTGGACTATATCGACCTGGTGGTGGTGATTGAAAACAATTTCGGCTTCAAAGTTGAAGCCGAAGACTTCAAGGACATCCATACTTTTGAGGATTTTTACCGCTACATTCTGGCAAGAATACAGGCAAATCAGGAAGCGTAAATGACCGCCTGGAAAGGAAGAACGCGTGGAGGAGCTACGGGGTATCAGATATTCATCTGGATACTCACTCACCTGGGGCTGGATGCTGCTTACCTCATCCTCAGACTGGTGGCCCTGTACTATTTTTTCTTTGTGCCTGCTTCTTTCCGGGTGATGTACACCTATTTCCACAAGGTGCTGGGGTTTGGAAAATGGGCCTCCATTGCCAGAATTTACCGGAATTACTACGTCTTTGGGCAGGTGATTCTGGATAAATTTGCCCTGCTGGGGGGGCTGAAAGACCGTTTTACTTACGATTTTGACAAAGAAGCCTACCTCCGGAAAATGGTAGAGGAGCAAACTGGTGGTATTCTCATCAGTGGCCACATTGGCAACTGGGAGGTAGCCGGAGCCTTTCTCAACCGCCTGGGAGGAAGAATCAATATTGTGGTGTACGACGGGGAGCTCGAACGCATCAAGCGCCTTACAGAGCGCACCATTGATAGGGGGGAGGTCAACTTTATTGCCATCAAACCCGATTTTTCCCATATCTTCCACATCAGCAAGGCGCTGAAAAACAAGGAACTGATCTGCATACATGGCGACCGCTTTTTGCCCGGTGCCAGAACGGTAAAGCGAAACTTCCTGGGCTATCCGGCCCGCTTCCCTCTGGGCCCCTTTGAGCTGGCGGCGCGTTTTGAGGTGCCCTGCTCCTTTGTGTTTGCCATGCGGGGCAAAGGAAAGCACTACCATTTTTCCTCGACTCCCGGCAAGGTTTATGGCCCTCAGCCAGAGGTCATTCTGGACGACTTTCTGCGGGTGTTTGAAGCCAAAGTTCACCAATACCCCAACCAGTGGTTTAATTATTATGAATTTTGGGAGAAGGAAGTGTATGAATCTGGAAAAAATGTACGACTGAAATCGGCAGTACCTGAAGCACTTTCATAGGCATTTGAGGCATGTTGTTGAATAAGGACGAAATACTGGAATTGCTTCCCCAACGCCCTCCCATGGTGATGATAGAGGGGGTGCTAAGTGCTGATGCCCACAGCTGCCGTTCTTTTTTTTCTGTTGATTCAGGCCATTTGTTTTGCGAAAATGGGCGCTTTGAGGCTGCGGGCCTGGTGGAAAACATGGCCCAAACCGCTGCTGCACACGCCGGATATTTGGCCCGGAAGGAACAAAAGTCTCCCCCTGCTGGTTATATTGCAGGCATTAAAAATCTGCAAATTGTGACCCTGCCCGTTGTGGGAGAACAGATTGAAACCGAAATCAGCCTGCAGCATCAGGTGATGAATTTCCGGATAATCGCTGCCCGGGTGTTTTGCAAAGAAGCCGAAATTGCATGCTGTGAAATGAAAATACTGGTAAACGAACGTGAATAAACTCAAAAAAACGGCCTTGGTGGCCAGTAAAGAAGTGTTGGTGAGGTTCAGCGAGGTGGACTCCATGCGTGTGGTATGACACGGCAATTACGTGCAGTATTTTGAAGATGCCCGCGAAGCCTTTGGCGATAAATACGGACTGAATTTTCTTGACATATATGAACAACACGGCTTTTTGAGCCCCATTGTGCAGCTGACCTGCGATTATAAATACCCCCTGCGCTACGGCGACAAGGCCCTGGTGGAAATTACCTACCTGGACAGCCCCGCAGCCAAGCTGGTATTTGAATACCGCATTTTCAGGCACAGCAATGGCGAACTGCTTACCACCGGCAAAACGGTGCAGGTATTCACCCGCCCAAATGGGGAATTGCAGCTCACCATTCCTCCCTTTCTGGAGGCCTGGAAAAAAAAGTGGCTTTAGCTCCCCCTGTTGCTCAGTTGTAAACCCTAAAACTGCAAAAGCTTGATGAAACCGGTTTACCTAACGGACAGCTTTGTATGGAGTGCCCTGGGAAATGGCAACCAGGCGCAGCTGCATGCCCTGCAGTCAAGCCGTAGCGGGATTCAGCTGCAGCATCTCCCGGGATGTGAGCCGGTATATGCCGCCTGCATATCCGCTGAGGAAATTGACGCTTACACAGCAGCGGACTTCCCGGTGGATAAATTTACCCGCCTGGAGCGCATGATGCTCTATGCCATAGAGCAGGTGCTAAGGCGGCAGCAGGTGGATCTGGCTTCGCCCGACACCCTGCTCATCTTGTCCACCACAAAAGGCAATGTGCATTTGTTGGATGCAGAACAGGCGGGCGATTTTCCTGGCGAGCGGGTGTACCTGGGTGCCCTGGCCCGGGCCATAGGAGATGCCCTGCACTGTGCCCACCTTCCGCTGGTGGTATCCAATGCCTGCATATCGGGGGTACTGGCTATCATCATGGGCAGCAGAATGCTACGGGCCGGCCGCTACAGGCAGGTGGTAGTATGTGGAGGGGATTTGGTGAGCCAATTTGTGGTCTCGGGCTTTCAGTCGCTCAAGGCGGTGGGCTCAGGGCCTTGCAGGCCCTACGATGCCACCCGCGACGGCATCAGTTTGGGGGAAGCAGCAGCGGCCTTGCTGCTTACAGCCGACCCCCCCCCTCAGGGCCCGGCCATAGAAGTGCTGGCAGGCGCCAGCACCAATGACGCCAACCACATCTCAGGCCCTTCCCGCACCGGCGAAGGCCTGGTCCAGGCTGTAAACCAATGCCTGCACCGCAGTGGCTGCCCGGCCGGAGCCATTGAGTTTATCTCGGCACATGGCACTGCCACCCTGTACAACGATGAAATGGAATCCATCGCCTTTGGGCGCACAGGTCTGGAAAAAGTGCCCCTCAACAGCTTTAAAGGCTTCATTGGCCATACCCTGGGAGCCGCAGGGGTGACAGAGGCGGCCCTCAGTGTGTTGTGTATGCAGGTGGGCATGCTGCCTCCCACGGAAGGATTTGAACAGCTTGGCGTATCACACCCCCTGAATGTGGTGAGTGTTCCCACCAAACAGCCCATCAGGCTTTGCCTTAAAACCGCTTCGGGTTTTGGCGGATGCAATGCGGCCGTTTTATTCAGAAAAGAAGCATGAGTAG
>RFHT01000572.1 GCA_003696835.1 Bacteroidota bacterium | reverse complement strand
GCCCAATGCCACGCGCCAGGCCTCCCACAATTTCCGGTAAACCGGAACAGGCGGCAAACGGCAAACGGCCAGCCCTCCTGGGTAGTCGCGCAGGCGTCCGGCTGCGTTGGGCTTGCTAAACCCGCATAAACACCTCTCAGGTGTCACCTTGAGGTTGGGCTGCGGGCTGCCCTGTGCGCCGAAAGGTCTCCTGTTTGCTATGCGGTAGGCAGGAATTTCCCGCAAGCCCCGGGCTAAAGCCGCGGGGCTAAGGAGCATTGCTTTGCCACAGCCCGGCTCCCTTGCCCGGCCACTTTAGTGCCGGGCTCCAGCATTCAGCAGTTTTTTTCCTCAAAGCCCCGGGCTAAAGCCGCGGGGCTAACGAACCTGCTCTGCCAGGCCTTCCCTATTGCGCCCATCCGTACACATCGGGCAGCAGCAGGGTATCGCCATGTTCATTTACCAGCTGCAGCTCATAGCGTATGCGTATGGGCGTTCCGCGGCGGACGTAAAAATACAGCCGCCAGGTATCGCCTTCGCGCATGCCGATACAACCGTGTGAGTAGGCCTTTCCCAGGGTGGCGGGGTTGGTGGTGGCGTGTATGAGCTGGCCGTAGCACTGGCCATTGATTTCGGGCTCCAGGGAGGGAATGAGCGGCATGAGGGTCGTCTTTCCGTCGTCCCTGCGGGTATGGGTATAGGCTTTGCCCGTCTCAAAATTGATGTATATGGGCGACTCGTTGATGTTGCTGATGAATCCCCTGCCCGTACGGGTTTGTAAGTTTACCACTTTGCCCTCCGAAGGCAGGTACTTTTCCCTGTTTTGACCAATGCGAACGGGAAAGCGGTACAGCAAGCTGTCGCCTTGGTACAGCCGGAGGGCAAACTCCGGCAGGTTGATGTCTATATACACCTGGGCGAGCAGTTGCTCCAGCACTTGCGCTTCCCTGGGGGAAGGAATTCTCAGTCTTTGGCCTGGCTGCAATACCACGTATTGCTGTTGGTCATACACAAAATGTCCCTGCTGCATTTGTGTGTAATAGTCGGACTGGGCAAACGTATCAATCAGCCAGGGGTTGGCCTGCGCCAGCAACTGCGGACTGAGGTGAATGTGCAGCAGGCTGTCATAGGCTTCGGCCAGGGAATGAATCCAGGGGAAAAACTGGCCGATGCGGATGCTGTCTTTTACCTCATACACCAGCACCGTATCGCCCGTACCCAGGTAGGCCATCAGTGAATCTGAAGCCGTTTGGGAGCGTATATACACTAGCTGCTGCCGTTTTCTCAGGCAGGAAGCGGTGCCCGCAATCAGGACGGACACAAGCAGGAAGGTGAGTATGTGTGCGGTCTTTTTAATGATGGTAGCCTAAAACGACCTTTCCTATCCTATTTTACGCAGGCTATGCCCTGTGTCAGTCAGCCGGAAAGTCACTGCCTGCGATGATTTTTGTCATGTCCCCTGCAGCGGGCAGGTGTTATTTTTAGAAGATGGAAAAAACAAAACTTATTGCCATGAAGACGTACGTATTCGCCACCGATTTTTCAGACAATGCACTAAAAGCGTTGGAATTTGCGGTGCCCTTTGTGAAGCAGCTCAAGGGGCAGCTGATGCTGTTTCACGCAGTGGATTACCTGGACATGTACCTGGAGATTCCGGCTCCGGTGTTGGAGAAGATCAATGAAGAAAAACGGGAAGACGCCACGCGCCAGCTCATTGCCTGGCAGCAAATTGTGCACGATATGGATGCAGAGCTGCCCTGCAGCTACCGCGTGCACAAAGGAAGTTTACTGGCCGCCCTGCAGCTGTTGCTCAAAGAGGAGAACGTAGAGATGCTCATGATGGGTACACGGGGCGCCACCGGCCTGAAACGCATACTGATCGGCAGCAATACCGCCAGCGTCATTGGCCGGGTGAGTTGTCCGGTGCTGGCCATACCCGAAGACAGCCGCTTCGAGGGCATCAACAACATCCTGTACGCCACGGATTTTCACGAGGATCACGGCTTTATTCTGGAAGAAATCAACCGCATAGCCACAGCTTTTAAAGCAAAAATTGACCTGCTGCACGTGGCCACCGAAAGCGAAAAGGTCGATCCGGAAATTTACAACTGGTATCAGGATGCGGTGATGGAAATTCTGCCCAAAAAGCACATCACATTCCACGTGAAAAAAGCAGAGCGTGTGCACAAAGGCATCAGTAAATATGTAGATGAAACCCAGCCCGACCTGGTGGTGATGTCCATGCACAAAAAGAACTGGCTTGAGCGCCTGCTCACAGGCAGCTATACCAGAAGGCAGGTGAGCCATACCCAAAAGCCGTTGTTGATTTTCCACTGTGATGCATACTCCCGTACTTCCTCTGCGGGGCAGGTGGAGCAAAGCCAGCAGCTTGCCGCTTCCTAAAGCGGTTTCATCTGCTCAAAAGTTTCGTGGCAGTCGTCGCAATGGTGGATGGCGCGGCAGGCCGTGGGCCCAAAAGTGTTGAGCAGGCGGGTGCGGGTGGAGCCGCATTTGGGGCATTCGGCATGCTGGAGTAGCTGCATGTCCACCTCTCCTTCCACCTTGGGCGGAGGGCTGAGGCCAAAGTCTTTCAGGGCTTTGCGGCCGCTTTTTGAAATGCGGTTGGTACTCCAGGCTTTTTGTTTTACCAGCACCTCTACCTCTTCTATGCCCGCCTCCCGGCACACCTTTTCAATCTGCATTTTCATCAGGTCAATGGCCGGGCAGCCCGCAAAAGTGGGCACCATGTCGATTTCCACCCGTTTTCCCTCTATGCGAATATCGTCTATAATGCCCAGCTGAACCACCGAAATAAAGGGGATTTCGGGGTCCATTACGCTTTTGAGCAGTTCTTGTATATCGGCTTTGGTGTACATGTTGGTTTGTTTTGGGGCAAATGAAGCCATAGCTGCTGCCGGACTCATTCCGGCAACAACTGCCTACCAGCTGGCCTGGGGGTCCAGGGAAATGACCTCCGTCATTTCGGCAATGAGCCCGGGCAGATGAGGCGTATGCTTGCCGCTCCTTCCGCCAAAGTGGTCGATGAAATTGGCCGCTGAAGGCACTTTGAGGCCACACTGCCGGAGGAATTGCTCCGTTTCGGCCCGCCAGGCTTTCATGAGGCTATCTTCCAGGGGCTGCACCTGCTCTTTGGCCAGCACAGGGCTGTGCACCGTGGGTTCAAATATGCCGAAAGCAATGGGGTAGAGCTGGTCCAGGGCGGCTTGCAGCCTGCCGTTGCTCTCCTCGTTGGCCTTGCCCAGCTGCATCACGAAGGTTTGGGCATGCATCTGGTGGTATTTTTCTTCGCGGGCAATTTTTTGGGCCAGCTCGGCCAAAGGCCGGTAACGGCTGTGGCTGAGTTCCTGCAGGCGAATTTTGTCCGCAATTTCAAAGAGGTAATGCCGGATGAGGGCAAAGGCATAGTCGTCAGTGGGATATTCCACCAGCTGGCAGCAGCGAAACTCCCCGGCAGCACGCATAAATGCCAGCTGGTCGGGTTCAGCTTCGCCCAGTTGGTGCAGCAGTTCGTAGTACGCCTGGGCATGCCCCACTTCGTCCTGAGCCATGGAGGCAAAAGCAATGTCTTCCTCCAGCACGGGGCCTATACCGATCCACTCCGAATTGCGGTGGCCGTAGATGAGTTTATCGTCTGCTATGCGAAACAGCAGGTCTTTGATGGCAGTAACATTCATGTTGTTGATCTTTTTCCATTTCCAATAAAAAAATCCCGTTGAACACTCATCATTTTCTGATGATTACCTTTCTGGGGCCTTTTCCTTCCACCTGGGGCAGCTGTACCACCCGGCCTGTAGCCGTTTCGGATACCTGGGCAGCGGCCTGTGCCGCCGGTTTGGGCAGGCTTTGGTCCTGATCGAGCAGGCGGTTCAGCTCTTTTTTAAAGGTTTCAATGGTTTCCTTCACCTTGTAGCCATGCCCTTCGCGGTAACTTTTGTCAAAGGCATGCTGAAACATGTCGGCGTCCTCGTAGCTGGTGCCCAGTATGTCGGCACTTTTGACCACCCAGAGGCTGGCACATTGTTCCCGCCGCCCAAATTGTTCCTTGGCCAGGACCAGGGCCATTTCGGCATTGGGAGCATGCACAGCTCCTACGTGCACGTGCTGTTCGCCCCGGTTTTGTTGCTGAAACACCTCGAAGGTCTGCCATTGCTCCAGCGGAGCCTCCTCAAACTTGCCATCGTTCTGCGGCAGCTCGATGCGGTTGATCCTGGGATCATACGAAGCTTTTGTGTTCATCATTCTTCTTTTCCAATTTCTTTAATAATGTGTAAGAGTGCGTTGCGTATGCGGTTGCGCGCCAGGCTCAATTGCTCGTGCTTGAGCATGCCCTTTCGCTCTTTTTCTTCATAATGGTTAAACTCAGAAAGCAAATGGATGAGCTCATATTGAAACGCCTCCAGTTCCTTCTGCTTTTCCAGGAAATGGTAGGTCTGTTTCAGGGCCATCTCCAGGCGCCCCTCCATGATGTGGCGCATGACGTTCTTGCGGATGCGGTGTTTCTCCAGGGGCACTTCCGTTTCCGATTCGGCCTCCTGCATTTCCTGCCGGATGAGCTTCAGCCGGAAATGGTGATAAGCATGAGCCGGAGAGCCCGCTTCGCTCTGGGCATAGCCCTTAAACGATTGTTCGCGCACCTGCTGCAGCCATGCCAGGTATTCGTTTCGCTTCAGGTCCTGCTTTCTGATGGCACACTCCCGCAGCCAGTCTCCTGACTGAAACTGGGAAAACTCCGCAATGATGCGGCGCGTTTCGGGCGAAAATATGTGCTCATTCTGGGACATATACCTGCTTTTCAGTTGCCTTTATTTGCCCGGCTTCTTCCTGATCATTGTGTTGTCAATGGCTAATTCCAGTGGGCATGCCCTGCCTTACACCAGGGGAGCTACATAGGGCTCATTTTTGTTGAGCAGGGCGCGCTTTACCCAGGCGCCTTTTTCCTCTGCCCATCGCCGTACAGCCAGGCGCTCCTTGTTGCAGGGGCCGTCGCCATTGATCACGCGTCTAAACACCTCCCAGTCGGGCTCGGTGTACATCCATTTGCCCGTTTCGGGGTCCTTGTGCAGGTTGGGGTCAGGTAGGGTGAGTTCCAGTTCCCATATTTTGGGTACATACATGTCGAGGAAAGCCTGGCGCATGGCGTCGTTGGTGGCCAGCTTGACTTTCCAGCGCACCAGCTTTTCGGTATGCACCGACATTTTGTCGGGCGGGCCAAAAAAGTGCATGATGGGCTCCCACCAGCGGTTGAGGGCTTCCTGCACCATCTGGCGCTGCTGAGGGGTGCCGGTGGCCAGGGCCACCACCGTGTCGTGGCCATACTTGAGGTGGAATGATTCCTCGTAGCAAATGCGCTCCAGCGCCCGGCAGTAAGGCCCGTAGGAGCCTTTGGAGTTGGTAACCTGGTTCACAATGGCGCCTGCATCTATGAGCCAGGCGATAATGGCCGTATCGGCCCAGGTAACGGCCGGGTAGTTAAATACATTGGAATATTTGGACTTGCCGTTGATGAGGTCGGCGATCATCTGCTCCCTGGGCTTGCCCAGGGTTTCGGCTGCTGCATACAGCAGCTGGCCATGTCCCACCTCATCCTGTACTTTGGCCATCAGGGCCAGCTTGCGCTTAAAACCCGGGGCGCGGGTAATCCACGTCCCTTCGGGCAGGGCCCCGATGATCTCCGAATGGGCGTGTTGCTCAATCATGCGCGTGAGCTGCCGCCTGTACTCATAGGGCATCCAGTCCTGGGGCTCAATTTTGAGCCCAGCATCTATTTTGGCCTCAAACTCGGCCAGCAAACGGGGATCCTCCTCCTCCAGCTTGCGCCCCATGTTGTCAATTTCTATGACTGAAAGACTTCCGTACATATTTTTTGGTGTTTAATGTTCAATTTGCCGTTTTACCTTCCTACGCGCAGGCCGCCTATCAGGATTTTGGAAAACTCCTCTTCTATCTCCTGCAAGCTCATTTTCCCTTCGGGCCGGTACCATTTGTGTACCCAGTTGATGGCCGAAAGCAGGGTAAACATGGTAAAACGGGCATTGATGTCGCGAAAAATGCCCTCGGCCTTACCTTCATTGATGACGTCTATAAAAGCCTGCTCGTAGATGTCTCTCTGCTTGCCAAATTCACTCTTTCGGGGTTCCTCCAGGTGCTTCCATTCGTCAAAAAAAATGGCCGAAGCATCCTGGTTTTTGATGATCATGTGCAGATGAGCCCGTAGCATGCGGTCGAGCCGCTCCACCACCGAAGCCTCCTCTTTAGCAAGGGGCAGCACGTACTCGTGAAACTCCTTGGCGCAGCGTATGGCAATTTCCCACAGCATTTCGTCCTTGGATGGATAATGGCTGTAGAGGCTGGCCGGTTTGATGTGCAGGGCTTTGGCCAGGTCGCGCATAGAAGCCGCTACATAGCCTTTGCTGCTGAAGAGTTTTTTGGCTGCATCCAAAATCTCCTGTTTTCTGGGAGTCAAAACGCCAATATTTGCGATGGTCATAGCGTGTCTTATCTTATAGCTAACGATCGTTAGGCAATTTAGGCATTTTTTGAGGAAAACAAAACCTGTCCCTGCTTTCTCCCTGCCTTTTGAGACCACTTTTGTATATTTACCTCCCTTTACCTCTGCATTAAGTACGGATGAAATGAATATGCACAATTTCCAGCAAGCACTGCTGTACCTGTTTCTGGTGCTGGGCGCCTTTTTCCTGGTGAAGCACGACATGCAGCAGGGGCAATCTCAGCCTGATACCTTCTCTCGCAAATACAATTCTGCCCGGGAAGACTGGTACCGGCATGAAGGGCCGGGATTATTTTTGCGTTACCACCGGGAAATACGCACCCGCGAGGGGGAAGGGTTTCCCCGCTATGGCACCAACTACACCCACAGGGAGTGGGCGAAGGCGCTGCGCCACAGGCGCAGCGCGGGCAAACGCGGCCAGGCCCTCAACTGGCAGGAGCGCGGCCCGGGCAATGTGGGAGGCCGCACGCGCAGCCTGTGGGTGGACCCCCGCGACAGCAGCCACCGAAGCTGGTATGTGGGCTCAGTAGGTGGTGGGGTATGGAAAACCACCGACGCGGGCCAGAGCTGGCGCCACCTTACCGAAGAACTGCCCAACCTGGCCACCTCCGCCCTTGCAGGGGCAGCCTCCAACCCCCTGGTGCTGTATGCGGGTACGGGCGAGGGCTTCCGCAATGCCGACATCATGGGCAGCGGCATCTGGAAAAGCACCGACGGAGGAGAAAGCTGGAGCAGCCTGCCGGCCACCAGCCAGGATATCCGCTTTGCCAATGTGTATCGCCTGGCCGTCAATCCCACCAACGAGCAGGAAGTGTTTGCTGCCACCATCAAGGGGCGGCAGCGCAATCCGCCACCCGGCGAAGATATTTCCTTTATTTTTCGCTCACAGGATGGCGGCCAGAGCTGGGAAGCGGTTTACAGCTCCCCCAATCAGATTCAGCAGGTATTGTACCATCCCGACAGCCTGCATATTTTGTACGCCACCATCAATGGCAGCGGCATCATCCGCTCCACAGATGGCGGCCGTCGCTGGCACCCAATTTTTGAGCAAGCCAACTGGCCCGAATACATGGGCCGCATCGAAATGGCCATTGCTCCTTCCAACCCCCAGTACCTCTACTTCTCAGCTGAGTCCTCCGATGGCAGCCTGCTGTTCATGTCCTTCGACGGAGGCAACAGCTGGGGCCGGGTGGCACCCATAGATGAAGCCAACGCCTTTGGCAACTGGATGGGCGGACAAGGATGGTGGGACAATGCCATAGGCGTGCATCCCTACAACCCCTTGCAGGTGTTCGTTGGGGGAGCGGGGCCCATTTTGCAAATCAATATACTGGATACCTTCCGCGACCAGGTGGTGTTTGATTCTCTGCGCAGTACGGCAGCCTACCTGGACCTCAGCTTTAACCAGGGCAATAGCATACTGACCACCCGGGCAGCGGCCGAAGCCTTCTGGGCGGCCACGCCCCCTGCCATTACCCCGTCTGAGAGTTATCGGCCGGTAGAAATCCGCTTCGGGCCGGGCAACAGCCAGCGGGCCCATGTTCACCGCATCGACAGCAGTACCAACCCGGCCTTCTCCAACACCTACCGGGGCATGGCCACGGTCCCCTTTAGCGTATGGGACCTGGAGGAAAACCGGCAGTTGGGCGTTTCTTTTCTGGATGAAAACGGAGATGGAGGTTGGAGCCTGCCCGATAGCGGCAGCGGCCTGCCCGAGCCAATTTTTATTCATTACCTGGATTACAACCCCCTGCCCGAGGGCCGCATCATAGACGAAGGCCTATTCAGTGCCGGCCTGTATGCCGTGTACGCCTGGCTGGAGCCACAGAGTGAAGTCAACCCCCAGGAACTGCCTGCGGGCAGTCTGCGCATTTATGCCCGGCCGTTGCCGGGCATCCGGGCAGCTATGCTGCCCATAGCCGACGGCTATGCAGCCTACCGCGATCAATTTCCCCAAGCTTCGACCAAAGGCGTACATGTGGACCACCACAGCCTGACCCTCATCGGCACCGACAGCAGCACTCAGCAATTTATGTTGCTCAACACCAATGATGGGGGAGTGGCTTTTTCCGCAGATGGAGGCCATACCTTTGTGCAAACGGGCGATACCTTCAAAGAGCGGGAAGAGGGGGAGTCCTTCCCCACCAACAAAGGCTACAACACTTCCCAGTTTTATGGGGTGGACAAAATGAACGGGGGCGACCGCTATGTAGGGGGCACGCAGGACAATGGCAGCTGGGTATCGGGCTATGAGCCCGATGCGGCCAGCGAATGGGCCCTGGCGCCCAGCGGCGACGGCTTTGAAGCGGCCTGGCACTACCTGGATACCAACAAAATCATTGAAACCTCTCAGTTCAACGTCACCTTCCGCAGTCTGGATGGCGGCCAAAGCTGGCAAAACATCAGCCCCCCGGAATCTGGCCCCTTTATCAGCCAGATAGCTAACTCCAAACAGGACCCCGAGCTGGTGTTCATGGTGTCGCGCCAGGGCCTGTTTCGCTCTACGGATTTTGGCTCTGAGTGGAACCTCATCCCCCTTTCTTCCCCCTGGCAATACAATGGCGGCCGCACGCCTGTGAGCATTTCCCTGGCCGATCCCCTCACAGTGTGGACGGGCACGGGCCTTTCCGCTTCCAGCCGCCTCATGGTGTCGGTTGATGGAGGCAACAGCTTTACCATCGTAAATCCCTACAGCCAGGCGCAGCTGGGCCTGATAACCGAAATTTGTACCCATCCCACCAATCCGCGCTCGGCCTTTGCCCTCTTTTCCATGGCCGATGGCCCCAAGATCCTGCGCACCCGCGACCTGGGGCAAAGCTGGGAGGATCTTTCAGGCTTTAATGGAAATGCCGAAAACAGCAGCAACGGCTTCCCCGATGTGGCCACTTACAGCTTGCTGGTAATGCCCTTCGACACCAACCGGATCTGGGCGGGCACCGAAATCGGCCTGTTTGAAAGCCTGGACGGGGGGCAAAGCTGGCTGTATGCCGACAATGGTTTGCCGCCGGTTTCTATCTGGGAAATGAAGATTGTCAATGATGAGGTAGTGCTGGCCACCCACGGGCGCGGCATCTGGACGGTCAGCCTGCCCGAACTGGCGGGTT
Source organism: Bacteroidota bacterium (assembly GCA_003696835.1). Classification (GTDB taxonomy): domain Bacteria; phylum Bacteroidota; class Bacteroidia; order J057; family J057; genus J057. The sequence goes on along the minus strand of RFHT01000572.1, from coordinate 3,880 downwards.
ATGAGCCCATCCGGCCCCAGGCCCTTTTGCCTGCCCTTCATCCGCAGCCCCTGGCTTTCGACGGGCTCATCAGCGGCACTTATGAGCTGCGCTCGCCCTACGACTCCAGCAGGCTAAGTGTGGACATAGAGCTGGATGGGCAAGTTAGTACCCTGGCGGCTTTTGATTTTTCGGCCAATGAGGCAGCGGAGACCCGTAGCCTGGACATCTTCGTAGAAGGGCTGCCACCCGATACCATACTGGCGGCTGTGCTCAACCTTCGGGCTTTTACGGGAGGCAGAGAGCTGCACATCAGCAGAGAAGTACTCATTTTCGATGCGGCCGATGAGGTGCTGAGCCGTTTCGAAAGCGATTTTGAGCAAACTACGCGCATAGATTTTGCCCGCCTGGGCTTCAACATTCAGGTGGATGCCGGCTTTTCGCGCCCTGGCCTGCATTCCCTGCATCCCTATCCCGGCAATAATACCACCCTGATGAGCATGTTGCGGCACCCCATTGTGGTACATGCCGAAGGCAGCCGACTGACCTACCGGGATGTGGCCCTCATTGAGCCGGGAGAGGACAGCAGCGCCTTCGGCAGCATTGAGTTTTATGATTACGTAACGCTGGAAGCCACGGCCGACCGTGGAAAAAGCTGGACCACCCTCACGGGTTATGATTCCCGTTACTCGGACAAATGGCTGGAGGCATACACGGATGAACTCCCCGTAGATTCGAGCTTGCTCGAAGTCCATCAGGTGAATTTGCTCGAACATTTCGAGGCAGGTGACACCCTTTTCCTGCGCTTCCGCTTGCAGTCCGATCCCCTGGTGGAAGGTTGGGGGTGGATGATAGATGAGTTGGTGGTGGAAAAAACCGTGGATGTGCCCCCAGCGGCAAAGCCAGGGCTGTGGCTGCGCGCTTATCCCAACCCCTTTCATGAAAGCATAAAGCTGGAATATGAGTTGCCACAGGCAGCAGTGGTTTCCCTGCAGGTGTTTGCCCTCAGCGGCCAGCGCGTGGCTGTGCTGCCTCCTGCCTTTAAGGCCGCAGGCCGGCATCAATTGCAGCTGGATATGGGCAAGCTGCCAGACGGCCTGTACCTTTGCCGTTTCGAGGCCGGCGGGGTGGTAAAGCAGCTCAAATGGCTGAAACGAGGGCAGTAAGGCGGGGGGAAGGTATTCTATACGGAGGGGAATGTCCTTAAAAAGGAAAACCACTGATGGGGCGATGATTGATATCCCGGAAAATCGGGACAGATTGTTCCTTCAAAAGCAAATATCCTCTGCGTGGCAAAACCAATCAATCTCACATTTTACCCCAATAGGCTTCGTGGCCTCAGTGAACTCAGTGGCTAATCACCAAAGCTTGCAGGTCTATGCCAAAATAACTATTATGCATACAGCTTGAGAAAAAACAGAGAAGCAGTATGATTAAATTTACCCTAAACGGCCAGCCAAAGGAAGTAGAGGTGGACCCGGCCATGCCCCTGCTGTGGGTGATACGGGAAACCCTGGGGCTCACGGGCACCAAATTTGGTTGTGGTATATCCCAGTGCGGGGCCTGTACGATTCATCTCAACGGCCAGGCCATACGTTCGTGTGTGACTCCGGTGCAGGCGGCTGCCGGGCAGGAAATTACCACCATAGAGGGCCTTTCGGGCCCGGGGGGCACCCTGCATGCCGTGCAGCAGGCCTGGATAGAGGAGCAGGTGCCCCAGTGTGGCTACTGCCAGTGCGGGCAAATCATGTCGGCCGCAGCCCTGCTGGCCGAAAACCCCCCCCCGGACGATGAAGCCATCGACCAGGCCATGAGTGGCAACATTTGTCGCTGTGGCATGTACAGCCGCATTCGAAGGGGCATACATACAGCTGCCCGCATCTTAGCCAATCAATCACCTTCAAACCAACAACAACATGGGTAAATGGACCAGACGCGCCTTTATCACCACCGGGGTGCTGGCAGGTGGTGCTGTGGTGCTGGGCGTAGCCATACGTCCCGGCAAGCGGGCGCCCAAAGTAGCCGGCATGGTGAGCAAGCCCGAAGAGACCCTGCTCAATATCTGGGTAAAAATTGACCCCGACAATGTGATCACGGCCATTGTGCCCCATGCCGAAATGGGCCAGGGAACACACACCACCCTGGCCATGATGCTGGCCGACGAAATGGATGCCGACTGGGACAAGGTGCGCATGATGGAAGCGCCGGCCCACAAGGAGTACGCCAACTATGCCCTCATCAAGGGCTTTCTGGCAGGAGAAACCGAAATTCCGGCTTTCCTGGTGGATACGGCCGACGGGGTGTTTCTCACCATTGGCAAGCGCATGAATATACAGATAACCGGCGGCAGCACAGCCGTGGCCCTTACCGGCATGAGCGGCATGCGCGTAGCGGGGGCAGCGGCAAAGGCCATGCTGCTGCAGGCGGCGGCCCAAAGCTGGGGCGTGCCGGTGGAGGAGCTCACGGCCAAAAAGAGCATCATCTATCACGCCATCAGTGGCCGCTCGGGCACCTTTGCCAGCTTTGCCCAACAGGCTGCTACCTTTTCCAGCCCCGCTAAGCCCCGGCTGAAATCTCCAAAAGATTTTACCATCATGGGTACTTCGCCCGGGCGCCTGGACATTCCGGCCAAGGTGACGGGTGAGGCCCTATTTGGCATAGATGTGCGGCTGCCCAATATGAAATATGCCGCCATCAAAGCGGCGCCGGTATTCGGCAGCAAGCTCAAAGCCGCTGATGAAGAGGCTGCCCTTAAACTCAAAGGCGTACACAAGGTGGTAAAACTGGAAGAGGCCGTAGCAGTGGTGGCCGACAGCTACTGGCTGGCCCGCCGGGCCCTAGGAAGCATGAAGGTGGAGTTTACCCAAACCCAAGCTGCCGGAGTGAGCAGCGAAACCATTTTCGAGCGCTTTGAACAGGCCCTGGACGCCGCCGCTGATAAAGGCGAAAGTAAAAAGGATGTGAAAAAGGGCAATGCCCAAAAAATCCTGCAATCTGCCCAACAACTCATCAAAGCCGAATACCGCGTGCCCTACCTGGCTCATGCCACCATGGAGCCCATGAATGCCACGGCCTGGATACACGAGGGGCAGTGCGAGCTATGGACGGGCAGCCAAAACCCCCTGGGACTGGTCAACACCCTGGCCCGGGTGCTGGAAATGTCATCCGAACAAGTAAAGGTGTATAACCAATACCTGGGCGGCGGCTTCGGCCGCCGCGGGGAGTCGGATGTGGCCGTACAGGCCACCCGAATTGCCCGTGAAGCAGGGGTGCCGGTGCAGTTGATCTGGTCCAGAGAGGAAGACATACAGCACGACTTCTACCGGGAGGCCAACATGAGCCGGTTTCAGGCTGCGCTGGATGAGTCGGGTTTCCCACTGGCCTGGATGCAGCTGTACGTGGACAAACACCACCCGGGCGAAGCGCCCCACCTGCCATACTCCATAGCGAACCAGTACATCCACTATGCGCCCGTCAAAACGCATGTGCCCTGGGGCAACTGGCGGAGCGTGGACCACTCCATTCATGGATTTTTTACGGAGTCCTTCATAGACGAACTGGCCCATGCGGCTGGGCAGGATCCTTACGAATACCGTCGTGCCTTGCTAAAGGAGGCCCCCCGTTTTCGCGCTGTGCTGGAGCTGGCTGCAGAGAAGGCCGGCTGGGGGACCCCCCTTCCGCCGGGGCAGGGCAGGGGCATTGCCCTGCACAAGTCCTTTGGCAGTCTGGTGGCCGAGGTAGCTGAGGTGGAGGTTCAGGCTGACCAACTGAAGGTAAAGCGGGTGGTATGTGCCGTGGATCCGGGTTTTGCCATGCACCCCGACGGCCTCACGGCCCAAATGGAGAGCGGCATTGTTTATGGGCTCACCGCCGCCCTGTATGGGGAGATACGCATCGAAGG
>RFHT01000571.1 GCA_003696835.1 Bacteroidota bacterium | reverse complement strand
TGTAATTCCTAAATTTACCCTTATGAACGTCCTGTCATTTGTTCGAGAAAAACCGCTTCCATTTGCCGTCGGTGTGGGAGCATTGGCCCTGACCACTGTGGTGCTGGGGATTGTTGTGCTTCAGCAGACGCGCAAAATCAAAGCCCTTTCGCCCACCCCGGATTTATTTTTGATCACTCAATCACAACGCGCAACTACTCCCCAGGTATTGGCAGATCAAGTATTGCTCAACGGCTGCCTTGAGGCCTGTTACGATTGTTGTGATGTGGATTCGTGTTTGGAGGCATGTAATAATTTTGTAACTGCCAATCCTTTTACCAACCTTGCCGACGTAGATACTTGCTTTTGCCCCGACTCGACCCGCTGCCTCGATCCGGTAGTTGAGCCATGCATAAGTATTGCCACCGAGCCGGGCCAGGTTTCCCTCAACCAAAACGACCCGCCTCCGGGAGGAAATGAACGAAGGCTGCAGGACCAGGCCCATATCGTATTGGAAGATGGCTCTTATATGGAGTTGGTGATGGTTCCGCATCATGAGCCCATTAGCCCGGCCAACACCGTAAAACTGGCTTATGTGCATGCCAGCCCTCAGGCTGCTCAAAGTTTGCGAACAGCCCTGGGCACCAATAGAAGCTTAACGGTAAAGGATGCCAGTAAAAAGGATTTTGTAACCTTCATTCCACATGGAAATGACTACATCAAAATCACCTACAAGGATCCCGATGTCTTTAACCGTCTCAAACTGTACACCTTCACTGTGGGCTGAGGAAGGCTCAACAAATAATTTCTCCGGATTTTTTGGACTGAGGCTGTGTACAAACGGCCTCAGTTACCCCGCTTTGAAACGGTTGATATTTTCAGGTTCAGCCTCCAGTTTTTCAAAATCAAATTTTTCTATTTGATCCGGTTTAAAATCTTGCGGCCATTTCAATAAGGTTTCCCCTTCATACCCAAATTCAATTGGGCCTGAGGGGGGGATGTGGTCGAAATAGGCATACACAAACTGCCCCTGCTCATCAATGCGGGTCTTCCAGGCCAGCTGTTCACCTATCTGGACAAAGGGGAAGCTCGATCTATGTGGAAAATACGTTCCTGCAAGGCGAACCCTCAGCATCATACTGGGCTTTCCGTGTACAGATACCACCACCAGTTTTGCACTCCACTTGAGGTTTGCATTGGAAAGGGGGTATTCTATGAGTTCTGTAAACATACGATCATTTCTTATTAGGTAGAGGGAACAAGGTCACTGATTTCCAGGTCGTCTATTACAATATCTCCCGTTTCATGAGGGAAAAACTCCAGGGCAAGCCGCTGAATTTCCTGCAAGTCAACAGAGGGGGCATCCTGTATCATCATCTGGTAGGCCTCCAGGGGGATTCGGATGCTACGCATAGCGTCAAGGGTAAACCTACCCGGAATATACCCCTTTAAGTGCGGATAGGGGATGGTGCCAAATAGTTCTGTATTGATGAGTCGTTTATTGTTTTGGGTGTCGGTCAAGCTGATATAAATTGATTTATTTTCTCCAATGGGGTTAAGTGGTGCATTAAAAAATCGCTGTCCAATACGGATACTGAGTACCTGATGCGTCGCCATATTTTTATCAGTGGCTGGTATTTCAAATGAAAGGGAACCGTTTCGATTGTCCCAGGCTATGCGCATACCGCTCGTCTCGTGGGGGGTTTGCATGGTTTGCAAATGGAGTTCAAGAGGATTAAAGTTCAGGGTTCCTCCGTGACTTACCGCGCCTAAGTTGCTTTGTTGCCAGTTGGCATTTTCAAAATTGTCAATGATTTTGCGTTGGGTAGCTTCACGTCCATGTTGAACAAATATGCCTACCTTTTTCCCATGTTCTGCTTCTACTGAAGCCGGGGTCCACTCCCCTTTAAACAGACCTTCCCATTTTGCTTCCTGCTCAATGTGCAATTTCAGGAAGGCGGCTACATAGGTCTTCAACAATTGCTGATGCAAAGGAGCCGAAATGAGCTTTTGAAGGTCGTGCTGCGCTATTCGGATGCCCAGCGGAAAATTACTCATGCTTTCCGGTGCCATTAAGTCTATATCCCGCCAAACCGTATTAAACCTCGCATGCGTCGCCCCATAAATAAATGCCATAGACTTAGGCGCACCGCTTGTGCGGTCATAAAGAGAAAAACCTGTACGCCGAAATCCCTGAAAGGGCTGTCCCACCACATCCCCATCCATAGACCCATATAAAACCAGGTAGGGTTTGGCCCATTGGTCTCTCAATTCATGCTGCCTGAAATGGTCGGTAGGAGCCAGGGCAATGACGGCACTGATGTTGTACGTGTTCAGGGCCGGTTCCTGAAAGGCGAGTTTGGCAGCCAGGCTTACTGCTTCCCCTCCGCGGCTGTGTCCCATCAACCCAATAGAATTGCGCACCCTCACCCCAAAGTCACCGAATATGAGTTCCAGATGATGAAAAATCAGCCGGGCCCGGGCCAGTATTCCCATGCCCGGTTTTTGGTGTATGCTTACGGCCACAAACCCATTCCTGGCCAGGTGTTCCAGTAAATAGTCGTAACCCTCATAACTGTTGGAGAAATTACTATTGCCATGCAACACAAGGGCAATGGGATAATCGGCCTGAGCGGTACTAAGCTGGTGGTGGGAAGTAGCCCCGGCAAAGTCTGCCGGAAAGTAAACGACGCCCTTCCGCTCCACCCGCTCGCTCATGCCATCATCATCCGTTACACTGATACAATCTTCAAAATAGTGATAACTACCTGCATATTGAAAGCGCGTGGACAGACCCGGGTCTTGGATTATGCGAAACCCAGGCTGAAAAAAACCATGTATCAGGCCTTTATCTTGTTCAAAAGCATGGTTGGGGGAAAAATTCTTTAGATTTCCAATCGAATCGGCACCAAAATCTACCAGTACATCATAAACCCCTTCTGAACTGGCACCAGGCCACAACAGCTGAAACGGTACGTATAAACTGCCCGTTTGAGGTTTAACAATTTGTACATTTGCATTATCACCCAATACAGTCAAGTTTTGTACTGAATGATCCGTTGCCCATGCCTGCAAGGGGCGGTGAACAAAAGTGTGGATTGCAGCCAGCCTGCCGTTTACATTGGGCGAAAGCACCTCCGGCTGCAGGCCGAAATAAATATCCTGACCAGGTTCAAAGGTATTGGAAAAGAGAAAATAGGGCGACGCCCCTCGCTTTTTGCCCGTACATGGCCATACATTTAATTGACTATCCTTGATGGCAGAATTAAATGCAAACGGTTTTCGCACCACCATAGAAGGGGTTTTTCTGGTGACTACGTCTTTGTCGCAAAAAACCTTTGTTTCATCCTCGTCAACTCCATAGCTGACTGGACGAGCGATATAATCATAGGCGCCCTGGGGTAAATCGGAGCTGCTCAATATTTCCTGCTCAATAAAAGGCTCGCCATTAAAGGGAATATCCACATACACCTCCTGCCCCAATTCAAGGGGCTCAAAGGGGTCTCCTTCGCGCCAACTGTGCTGGCTGTTTACCAAAAAAATCCTATAAGTAGTTTCGCCATTATGCGGCAGGTTATATGCCATTAAATAGGCACTTCCAGTTCCAACTTCAAATCCATTGCGGATTTGCCCACTAGCATCTCCATTTAGCAACAATGGCCGGTTAAAGACTGTGCTAAACTGTGTAGTGCGCTCTAAGATTTGCTGCCCATCTTGCCAAAGCTGGATTCTGAGGGAACGTCCTCCCCAAATATTGCGCGCCTCCGTTACCGTATAAAGATCACCGGTTTTGGGGTCGTCCAACCCAGCTTGTATCCATAGGGCCACCGGCCCAATGCTACCGTACTGATCACTTAAGAATCTGAGGCTGTAGAGTTCGCTTCCGTTTGCCTGCAACACTTTCACGTCAAAGGGTTTTAGAGGAGTTAACCCCTGGGCACTCAAAAAAATGGACTCACCCGGATCAAAATTTGCCCGTATTTCATCCCACTCATCCAGCAACTCCATTTCCAGTTGGGGCGCATAAGACCCCAGATCACTTCGATCTATCCGTACATCAAAGGTCTCAAAATCTGATGCATTTATGCGAACCCCCTGCTCGGTGGAGTGCAATAAATCTGTTTGGTTGGGGGCATATACCTCCAGATAAATGTCAGGACTCAGATCGAAAAACTCCTGAAAATCCTTCCCCTGATACACAATGCGGAAGTATCCGAGATCATCGGTAAAAGCAGTGCCCAGTAAGTCATCGTTTAGAAAATCGTCGTCATAAGCCTTGACGAAAAGCTGAGGCAACCCCAGCAGAGATTGGGCTTCTCTGACCCTCCCTTCAATGATAAATTGATGCATGGAAACAAAATTACGGGGAATACCTTTGTATCCCCTTAGATCATACTACAACATGTCAAACTGTGCATTAAATCTACTAAAATTATCGCTAATTAAAAAGACTAAGCGAGAATTTAATTTTCCACTATTCAAACAAATTCGCTTGTTCCCCCTCAATGCCCCTTTGCCTGTCCGGCTCCTTTGGGGATGCGGATGTCTTCCACCAGCTCCTGTATGTCGGTGCCGGGTGGGGGGGTAAGGCGCGATACGAGCAGGCTTACGCCCAGGTTGAGCAGCATGCCCAGGGTGCCGATGCCTTCGGGCGAAATGCCCAGCAGCCAGTTGTCGGGGGTGTTGAGCTCGGGGCGGG
>RFHT01000570.1 GCA_003696835.1 Bacteroidota bacterium | reverse complement strand
GGTGCTGCAGCAGCGCCCTGGCAGCAGCTACCCCCAGGTTGAGGTGGGTAAACTCCGATATATGGCGCTGTCCATGTGGTACATGCAGTTGGGCGATGCCTTCAAAGTCCTTCAGCAGGGCTTCGGAATCTATGAACACATCGCAGGATTTCTCCGCTACCTCCCGCAGCCCCTGGGGAAAGGAAGATTTCAGCCTTTGGTCTATCACCTGGGGGATGTCGATGATAATGAGGGTAATGTGATTTTTTCGGCAAAAATCATACATCCGTTCGATCAATCGGGCAGTAAGCAGGGTTTCCTCATCAGAAAACTCCTGGGTAGTAGCAATGGCGTACTCGACCTGAGGGCCGGGCTGTGCACCCTCTTCGCCTTTGGCTGCCAACTGTTGCCGGTATTTGAGTTCCTTGAAATAATTCCAGGTGGCATTGAACAGAACGGAGTAGAAATAGGAATTTTCGCCCATCCACTTTACCAGGGGAATTTTATAAATGAAGTTCTGAATCTTTACCCCGGGGATATTCTCCTTGCTTGCAGCAAGCAGCTGGCCATTTTCCAGTTTAAAAAGGCCACACTTCACATTGTCCTGTATGTCGTTGGCAAAAAAGCCCAGCACCACGAAATCGGGCTGGTACTTAATGCCCTCATTTTCCAGAAACATGAGCTCCTCGGCCGTGCTAAAACCAGAAATGCCCGTGTTCAGCACTTCGGCCCGGAGGCCGGCCTTTTGCAGGTAGCCTTGCATAGCCGCCGAATAGGTATAGTCCTGGCGCACCTCAAAACCCTGGGTGTGGGAGTCGCCCAGGCAAATGCCCCGTATGCTTCCCTCCGGCTTCTCGTACTGGTAGTCGTGCTCGCTGCGAAATCCCTGGCTGTTGGTGGTAAATTTCCACGAGCCATCCCTGCTGGTGTGCCAGAAGGTGGTGTTGGGCCGCAGCCTGCGGAGGTGGTACTCCCCGTAGTAAGCATCGGTATGGTAGCGGGGAAACAATACCGTTGAGTCCTTGAACAGGGCCCGGGAAATGAGTTCCCCTATGCCAAACATGAGGAGGCAGGTAAGTAAGAGCAGGCCCAGGTTGACCAGGCTCTTTTTCAGGCGCATGCGCAAGTTTTTGGGGTCTTTATGAGGGGTTTGTTGATCCATGCTTAATCCAGTTCAAATTCCTCTTGCCAGTTTGAATCATCTTTCAGCGCCTGCTGCTCCCGCTTGTCAAAGACGTAGTTGCCCATGACGAGAAAGTCCATTTCGGTACGCATGAAGCAGCGGTAGGCATCGTCGGGGGTACACACAATGGGCTCTCCCCTGACGTTAAAGCTGGTATTTACGACCAGGCCATAACCGGTTTGCTGTTTAAACTCATGAATGAGTTTCCAGTAGCGGGGATTGGTTTCTTTGCTTACCGACTGTATGCGGGCCGAATAATCGATGTGGGTAATAGAAGGCACATCGGACCTCAGGTGGTAGAGGCGGTCGTAGAGTTCGAGCTGCTGGTAGTTGGGGGGTTCGGGGTTTCGCCTGCTTTCCTTTACGGGAAAAACCAGCAGCATATAAGGCGAGGGTTTGTCCAGCTCAAAATACTCCTGTATGTCTTCCTCCAGTACGGAGGGGGCAAAAGGTCTGAAGCCCTCCCTGTACTTGATTTTGAGGTTCATTTTCTTCTGCATTTCGGGCGATCTGGCGTCGCCCAGTATGCTTCTGTTACCCAGGGCTCTGGGGCCGTACTCCATGCGCCCCTGGTACCAGCCGATCACATTGCCTGCGGCAATGAGGCTTGCCACATCCTCAGCCAGTTCGTCGAATGACTTGTAGTAGGAGTATCGCGCACTGTATTTTCTGATCACCCGCTGGATCTCATTTTTGGAGAAAGCCGGCCCCAGGTAGGCGCCCTTCATGCTGTCTTTTCCGTTTACCCTTCGCTCTTTTCCCTTCCAGATGTGCCAGGCAGCCTGGGCTGCGCCCAGGGCACCACCGGCATCCCCGGCAGCGGGTTGTATCCATATTTCATCAAAGATATTTTTATTCATGAGCTTGCCATTGGCCACACAGTTGAGGGCCACCCCTCCGGCCATCACGAGGTTTTTGCTGCCTGTAAGCTCGCGGGCCGTGCGGCCCAGCTTAATGACAATTTCCTCCGTTACCTGCTGGATGGCCTGAGCCATGTCCATGTAGGCCTGGGTAAGCAGGGACTCCGCAGGGCGTGGTGGCAGCCCAAAGAGTTCGGTCCAGCGCTTGTCGTTGGTCATGCGCAGCCCGGTGGCGAAGTTGAAGTACTTCATATTCAGCAGCATGGAACCATCCTCCTTCACATCTATGAGCTCCTCATAAATTTTCTTTTTGAAGGTCTTGGTTCGCTCCGAGCAGGGGTTGCCATAAGGTGCAAGGCCCATGAGCTTATATTCCCCACTGTTTACCTTGAAGCCGGTGTAGTAGGTAAAGGCCGAATACAACAACCCAATAGAATGGGGAAAAGAAAGCTCGCGCAAAAGGGTGATGTCTTTGCCCTTCCCATAGCCTATGGTGGCGGTTGCCCATTCCCCTACCCCATCCAGGGTGAGAATGGCAGCTTCCTCAAAGGGAGAAGGATAAAAAGCACTGGCGGCGTGGGAGAGATGGTGCTCGGGAAATAGTACCGGCACCTTGTTCTTTCCTTTGCCCAGCTTTTCCAGCTCTTCATTCAGCATGCGCTTCATGAAGAGCTTCTCCTTGATCCAAACCGGCATGGCGGAAAGGAAACTCCTCAGCCCTTTGGGTGCAAAGGCATGGTAAGTCTCCAGCAAGCGCTCAAATTTGAGGTAGGGCTTGTCGTAAAAAGCCACAGCGGTGAGTTCGTCGTAGCTGATGCCCGCTTCCTCCAACACATAGCGAGCGGCATGTAGCGGGAATGAAGGATCGTGTTTCTTTCTGGTAAATCTTTCTTCGTGTGCAGCAGCAAGTATGTCTCCATCTACAAGAATGGCAGCGGCGCTATCGTGATAATAGGCCGAGATCCCTAATATAGCTTCTCTCATAGCGTTTACTTCAAAAACCTTAAAAGAGTGTGTAAATAAATGGCGCAATGGCAGAACCACTCGTCAGTACAATCAATACGCCAAACAGCAGTAGAGCAAAAATGATAGGGACCAGCCAGAATTTTTTCCTGACACTCAAAAATCCCCATAAATCCTTTAAAAATTCCATAGTATGTATAAACTGAATTGTCTAGAAAGGCTTTTCCAAATCGGATGCCACAAAGGTATAATTTCGCACTTTCATCGCGGTGGCGTCCTGGCCGCCGAAGCGCTTTAATTGCATGGCGTCTTTCCCCATCAGGCGCCTGAGCAGCCCCAATGGTACCACCAGTACGGCGAACAGTATCGTCAACAATACTTTGGACATCACGCTACCCATTAAATGCGAAAGCCCAAACCACAGAATGGCAATGGGATAAAAAAACATGGGGTAAATCATGTTGATCAGCAGGACAGGAATGGCTAATTTATAGTACAAGGGTTGGGCTGTAAATAGCCCAACCAACAGCAAAATGAGCACCATAGCCATGCCGGTATCCCTGGCCTGGTCTCTGGAAATATTGGTGGGAAAAATATTTTTCATATCAAACAAAAAGAGGGTTTTGCTTTGGTATAACGAGTGATGTAAAATAAAAAGAACGTTTTACTTTTAGCCACTAATTATGGCGATTTTCATCGTATTGTAAGGAATTCCCTGCAATTTACTGAATTTATGCAGAGAGGGATATGTGCTGGTTTGAACGGACAATATTATTTCCCGAACAGCTATTCCATTAATGCAAAATAACCAATTCAAGTAAAAACCATCCTCCGCTTATTTCACCTCCACCTTTTTCACCAATTGGCTTTCCCCATGCTGGAGGTAGAGGTAATACCTTCCTCTTGGCAGTGCAGCCGATGAAATTTCAGCTGTATTCAGGCCAGTTTGAGGCAGCACCTCCCGCTGCCAGAGGAGTTGGCCGGCCAGGTTTACCAACCTGAACATAACGGTTTCTTCGGCAGGCAGTCCAAATTCCAGCCTAAAGGAAGCAGGCCTTGCCAAACTCTGGGGATATACGTGCAAAAACCCGGCCTGAGACTGCTCGAAGTTGATTTGGGTGACATCAGAGTAAGAAAATGCCCCATTGAGGTCGGTTTGTTTCAGGCGGTAATAGTTGGTTCCTGCTGCCGGGTTGAGGTCTCTGGCTGCATACTGTTGTGGCTGGTTGCTGTTTCCCTGTGAAGGAATCTGCAAAATGGGTTCAAATATCTGGCCGTCAACAGCGCGCTCTACCGTAAAGAAGTGGTTGTCGTATTCAAAACCCGTTTCCCAGTTGAGGCGCACCCAGCCCTTTTGGGGCTCAGGCCATACCTCAAAAGCGGTGAGCTCAATGGGAAAAGTAGCCTGCTGGTTGATTACTTCTATGGCCGAGACGGTGGCCAGGCCCACCGAGGCCTGAAAGGCAAGCTGTATGTTGCCATCTGTTACGGCAATATTTTCAAATGTGCGCTTCAACGCCCGGTTTTGGCCGGCCTGGGCAAAAATATCGAATTGCTGCAGGACGTTTTGACCTTCAATGCTTACATCAAATACCCTCCTGCCAGCAGCCTGCTCACTGTGTTCGGCAAAGTGCAGCACCAGGTCGTACAGGCCGTTGGCCACCTCAAACTGGTAGTTGAAACTGCTGCCTTCCCGCCCGCTTTGATACAGGGGAATTTCCTGTGTGCCCAAAATCGCCGCCGTGGTGGCCCAGTTTTCAGAAGGGGTAGAATAATACTGATCTGCCTCAAAGGCAATTCCCCCGCTTGTGGTGTAAGCACTTCCTCCTGCATTGATGCGATGCAGCAGGCCGCCGCCAGGCCCACCTGCCGAGGCCGGATACACCGTAAAGCGGAAGGTGGCGCTAAACTCGTTGTTGAAGGTCTGCCCGTCGTCGGCACGCAAGGTAAATTCCTGGCTGCCCGTTTGGCCTGGCAGGGAGGCAAAAACCACTTGACCGCTGCCCGGGTCGAATGAAAGCAATGCAAAGCCAACGGCTTGCGGGCTCAGGCTGTAGGTGACCGACTGTTGTTGTTCTCCGGGTGGCGGACTGATGGGCACCGGGGTAAAGAGCTGTACGTTGGAAAAATTTTCTACTACGCTGATGTCGCCCCCGTGTGTAAAGGCCGGGGCGGCATTGACAGGGGCGAAGCGGAATATTTCTATTCCGCAAATCTTGGCCCCTCCCCAGTTGGAAAGGAAACGCAAATCCAGGGCCCCATCATTGACCTCGAGGTTGGATATGAGCCTGGCATCAGCTGCATAGCTGCCCTTGCTGGCATAAATGTCGTAATTTTGCAGCAAGGGCAGACTGTCTTCGGCCCATACCTCCTGGCTCCGGCCCCCCGCCGCGCTGTAATACACTTCCGAAAAGTGCAAAATGGCGTGATAAGTGCCCGGTGGCAGGGGAAAATGATAGGCAAAATCCTCTCCGTAGCGTTCGCTTTGGTACATGGCGTCGTGCTGGGTTCCGGCTATTTCATCCGTTACACTCACCGTATTGGTGCTGCCTGTATAAAACTGGTCGGCCTGCCAGCTGATGCCATTCAGAGAGAAAGCCGTGCCCCCTGCATTGATGCGGTACAAGATGCCGGAGGGGTGCAGGTCCAGCACCCTGAGGGAGAAGGTCAGGGTGTCAAGCTGCCCTTCTGCGGCGGCTTCTACCTGAATGGTATATAACCCACTTTGCAGGTTGTTGGGAGCAACATAAAGCCCTGCAGTGCTGTCGCTCGTTTGCTGGAGCTGCGCAAAGGCAGGTGCCTGCAGCAGGGAGAAGCTGATATGAGAAAAGCCCGAATTTGCTTTTATGGGCACGGCCAGTTGAGTGGCCTCCATCATCACCTGTTCCGAAACGGGTTCTATTTGCAAGGTATTTCCCTGGGCTGAAATGGGGGTAGTGGAAATGACGAAGTCGTCGAAATATGCCCAATTGTCGAAAAAAGGGGCCCAGTCGGGCGTGCCCCCTCCATAAAAGGTGCTGAAGTACATCCCATCAATGGCCAGTTGACTCACATCGCGGTACCGTATGTCCTGGCGGTCCAGCACCAGTTCTCCATTGAGCCATATTTGCAGGATGCCATCCCGCTGGCCCGGGGTGTTCATACGCACCCGCTCGGTGATGGTGTACCAGGTATCGTCCTGCAACACGAAGTCGGTGCCATTGGCGTGCTGCAGGAAGATGTTCTCCCCATACTGCCCGCTCATATCGGGGTAGTAGAGGTAGGCAAATATTTTTCCTTCAGCATGCCACATGAGCCTGGCGCTCCAGCCATCGGTACCGTCGGGCACGTAGCCACCCGATACCACCCCTCCGCTATTGGTATAGCCGCCGATGAGGCCCGGCAGTTTGCCGCCCAGGCGCCACTCAAAGCCGGGCTTAAATTTGACGCGGTACTGCAGGTAGAGCTCCTCATAGCTGGCTCCCAGGCGGAAAGGCCACTGGGCACCGGAACCCGTAGAACCGGCGCTGTAGGTATTGGCCGGATAGAATACCTCCAGCACCCTGGACTGATCCACATTGCGTATGTGCACCCGGCCGTGTGTAATACCCGTCTGCCATTCGGGGTAGAGCCAGTCTGCTTTAAACTGATTGTAGTCATAAGTACCAGTAGGCAGGTGTTCAAAATCAATCTGAAAAACGGTTTGAGCGGAAAGGTTGAAGCTGATCATATACAGTAAAAATAAAAAGGGCGATATGGTTTTCATGTTGTTCAGAAGCTAAGTACGTTTCAGTTGTCAGCTTCTCCTATTTACTTTTGTGCGTACAGTTAATTTCCCTGCTGCATATTTCATCATAAACTATTTTTATTCATAAAATATTTAGCCTCAAATCTTACATTCGGATTTTGGAAGCATTCTTGCTGGCCTGCACATTCCCCGGGCTGCAGATGCGGTCCATTCTACGCCTTTTCCCCCTCATATATGCAAAGGCCAGCCAGGAGGGTTCCGGCTGGTTTTTGTAGCGCATGTGTGTTATTTATTGTGGGAGATATTTTGATTCTTTTTACATCTTCATTTTCCAGATTCCAGAAAAGATTTTCTCTGAAATCATTCTACCAGCACTTTCTTTAAGGCAATAAAGGGGTAAATCCAAAAGAAAAGCCGGTTTGTAAAAATACAAACCGGCTTCAGTAAACCATTTCAATCCGTTTTCATGTACTAGTCACAGCCCAACCCAATCGCAAGCGGGCACATTAGAGCAGCACCTTCTTTTCTTCCAGCACCGTTTGCACGGCTTCAATCACGTCCTGTACATCCTGGTCAGTCAATTTGGGGGAAATGGGCAGACTCAGACACTGGCG
>RFHT01000569.1 GCA_003696835.1 Bacteroidota bacterium | reverse complement strand
CGAATTTCTTTGTGAGGAGGCACCGGACTGATGCCGCACAAATACACCTTTTCCAGCAAAAAAGCATCGGCAGTCCTGAAGATGGCCCCCACATTGTGGCCACTGCGGATATTGTCCAGCACCACGCACAGTTTTCGTTTGGGCTGTTGTCTGAATGCTTCCACCGACAAACGCTGCAACTCCTCCAGACGCAACTTCTTGTGTTTCATTTAAATGAATAACCTATATTTGTTTACTTTAACCAGTGTGTGCTTCAAAGTTCATGAATTTCCTGTTCAAAATCACGCTCTTAATTTTTTTTCCATGATCACCCAAATAATACAAAGTCTCAAAACACTACAAAAGCAAGCCAGTCCGCTGAGCTTTCGCAAAGCACAGGCGCTCTACCTCAATGGCCAATGTCAGTTGCTTACGATGAGCAACAAGGAATTTGAGTTTATCGTAGATGATGAGTTCGGCGATTTTATCCTTCAGATACAGGTAGATGAAGAAGTGCAGATTCAGGATAAAAAGGGAAAAGAACCTCAACTACATCATGCCATCGCCTGCTTAATGCAACTGAGCGAAGAGATGGAGCGTACCAAAGTGCAGGTTGACCTCCCAGGCAAAGCTTATACCCGTGAGGGAATGATACGCAGGGTACTGAAAGAGCGTAAAGCCAAAGCCCTCAATGCCGAGTATAAAGTGGCTTTTGCAGACAACATATATGGGGAACACGAACTGACCAACGAAAAAGGGCAAGTATATAAAATTACCTTCCGGGACCTCAAAAAACAAAAGGGTTATTGCAGCTGTATGGATTACCGCACCAATAAACTGGGGACCTGCAAGCACCTGATGTTTGCTTTTGAGCAGATCAAAACAATGGATAAAAAACTTCCACGGGGAAAGTATCCCTTTGTTGAAATCCATTTGGACCCCTTACACGATTACCGCATAGGCTGGTTTTATATAGGAGAGCCCGAAGCAGAAATCAAGGCACTTCTCACCTCCTATTTTGGAACGGATAGCGTATTAGCTGAGGATAAAGTGCTGGGGTTTCTGGACTTTTTGCAAGAGGCTTCCCGGCACAAACAAATTCTCATCCGCCCGGAAGTGTATGAGTATGTGGAAAAAGAATATGACCGGCATGCACTTGAGAGAATACGCGAAACCTATCAGATAGACTTGTCCCGAATCCGAGCCAGCTTATATCCCTACCAACAAAAGGGAGTAGAATTTGCTGCATTTCGCGAAGGAGTGATCATAGCCGATGAAATGGGCCTGGGCAAAACGCTACAGGCAATTGCCACGGCTGTGGTGAAAAAAGAGGTATTTGGCTTTGAGCGTTGCCTCATTATATGCCCGGCTTCGCTGAAAAATCAGTGGAAACAGGAAATTGAAAAATTTTCGTATGAAAAAGCCGAAGTCATTGAAGGCTTGCCCACATACAGAAGGAAAAGATATCTGGAATCTGACGCTTACTTTTTGATCGTCAATTACGAAACTGTTTTGCGAGACAAAACAGCTATTAATCAGGCTAGCATGGACTTCATCGTGCTGGATGAGGCCCAAAGAATAAAAAATTACGACACCTTGACGGCACGTGCCGTTAAAGCTTTGAAGAAAAAGCACGGCCTGATCATTACCGGTACTCCCATCGAAAACCGGCTGATCGATTTATTTTCCCTGATGGATTTTATCGATCCATATATGCTCACTCCACTTTGGGAATTTTCCTACCAACATTGTTATTTCGATACCAAACTCAAAAACAAAATTACTGGCTATTACAACCTTCAACAGCTAAGAGAACGGCTCAGTTCCATTTTGCTGCGTAGGGAAAAAAGAGAGGTCATCAAAGAGCTTCCCCATATCACTGAAGTAGATGTGCCTGTGCAAATGAGTTGGGAACAACGCGAATACCATTCAAATGCAGCTATGGGGGTAGCGGCCATTTTGCGCAAAAAATTTATTACACCCTATGACATGAACCGACTCATGTTACTGCTCAATCAAATGCGTATGGCCTGTGATTCTACCTTTCTCATCGATAAAGAAACCCACATATCACCAAAATTGGAGGAACTCAGGCATATTCTGGTGGAGAAAATGGACCTTACAAACAGCGACCGAAAAGTGATTATTTTCTCGGAATGGGTGCGAATGAATGGCATCATAGGAAAGATGCTAAGAGAGCATGGCATTCCCTATGTGGAATTGAGTGGGAAGGTACCGGTAAAGAACAGACAAAAACTTGTAAACGAGTTTCAGAACAATCCAAGATGTAAAGTCTTCCTCTCTAGTGAAGCAGGTGGGGCAGGCCTCAATTTACAGGCGGCCGATACCGTAATTAATTTTGAGCTACCCTGGAATCCTGCTAAAAAAAACCAGCGCATTGGCCGTATCGACCGGCTGGGCCAACGGGCAGACCATCTGACAGTTATCAACCTCATTACCCGCAATTCCATAGAAATGCGCATTGCCACCGGCCTGGAACTCAAGCAAAGTTTGTTCGACAGCGTGCTTAGCCCCGGTAACCATCAGGATATAGTGGACTTCTCCGAAAAAGGCAGAGCCCAGTTTCTCAAGCAACTCCAGGATGCCATTGAAGAACTCAGTGTTCCAGAACAGGCCGAAGGCGTCGTGGTAGAAGAAGAACTGGTAGAGGAAATGGAAGCATTTGCTGCTGAGTCTCCACAACAACCGCTTTCCACTTCTGCCCAAACTCAGTCCAAGACCTCTCCAACTAATGCAGATAAAGGAGAGACCCAACAGGCTGTTCGGGTACAGGAAATGGAAACGGTAATGAACCAGGGACTCGACTTCCTCAGCGGTCTGTTCAAAATGGCCACTGGCAAAGATTTGGGTGCAGAAGGTAAGCGCATCGAAATTGATGCAGAAACAGGTGAAGTAGTTATGCGCTTTAAGCTGCCTGTTTAATACATAAAAAATAACTATTCGGCACCCTCAGGTGAAAAAAAGCAATGAGTCTGTTATTAGAAAATAAACTTGTTGTAAGTTGTTTATTTTCAATGGTTTGTATTAACCACCTCCAACTCCTCCTTGAAAAGGAGGAGAGTTCTCCGGGGCAGGCGGCGCAGCCGCCTG
>RFHT01000568.1 GCA_003696835.1 Bacteroidota bacterium | reverse complement strand
TCTAAAATTTGTAAATAATCATGGACTTTTTCATGATCATCACGAAGAATATTTTGGATCCCTTTTTTTGATAAACCGATCATCCAATTCAGATAAGCTTTTTCCTCATTTCCAGGATTAGATGCCACAAATTCTTCCTTTACCATGAGAAAAGGACTTTTCCTGAACTTCTCAATATTTTGCAAAGAATTCAGGTAGGCCAAAAGTATAGAGGCATTTGATAAGGTTAGTCTTCTTCTGGTTAACCCTTCCGTTAGTGATCGTACATTTCCACCAGTTAAAATAGAGGTTACTATTTCCTTTATTACATCTTGCCCAATTTTGCCAATCACTTCGTTTCGGCTAATAGATACCAAATCCTTTCCAAGTTGGGGAATAAAATCACTTATTTTCTTCTTTTGTTGTTTATCTGTGTCGCTCATAAATCTAAGAAGTTGGCATGATAATGTGGGGAATAGTTAATCCAATTGACCTTTTTTGCATCATTCAGGAGCCAACCTGGTAGTTCTCTATCGATTATTTGAATGTAATCTTCGTTAAGCTCAAAAAGGACAAACCTTCTTCCTAATTTTATGGCTGCTTTTCCTGTCGTTCCAATTCCTGCAAAAGGGTCCAAGACCACATCCTCTTTAAATGAATAGTATTCAATTACCTTTTCTGCAAGCTCCTGTGGAAAAATTGCTGGATGTTCTTTTGAGTGGGCGGGATGGATATTCCATAAATTCGTTTGCTCATAGCCATCTTTAACTTTGGACGCTTCAACTAGCTCAGGTTTTGGATGCTTTCGGATATGCCAATCAATAAGTTTATTGGTATTTTTTCTATATACCAGTACATATTCTGTGACCGGTACAGCCTTATATTGCAGAGGATTTCTATCGGCTGCAAATCTCCGTCCTCTGCCCGTTGCCCACCCCGCACCCGATGGTTTCACCCAAATTATATCATCAATAAAATGAAACCCTTCTTCAATAAATATGTGATGCATATCAAAGGGTACCGCTATTCTCTTTGAAGATTCAGTTCTTTTTGTCCTGCGAATTAAGACATGTGAAACATTCATGACAAAAAATCTGCCTTCATTCAACACCCTATGGCATTGACGGATGACTCTTCTCATTTTATCTAAATAATCTTCGTAGTCAATGTAGTCGGCATACTCCGGACGTGCATTAAAGTAGGGGGGAGAGGTAAAAACTAAATCAACAGACTCTTTGGGTACTTCGCCCAATAATTTTTCTGAGTCCCCTAACCCAATTGTATTTCTCAAGCGAGATATTTTAGGCAAGTCTTTTGGGCTGTTGCGTTTGCTTTTTGAGGTACCATTTCTACCCAGCAGACGGGATTCCAATATTTCCTTAGAACTGGTCATTTTTTCTTTGATGAAGGAAGTTACCGCATCAATTACGACCTCACCCAACTGGATTCCATCCTTTGACAATAATGGGACCCTCCAAATATTATACCTATCGTCTATCTCCGGCAAACCAAAACCAACTACTTTTTCCAGCTCAATTTCTTTCAAATATTCTTTAGCTATTCCTTTAGCTTCTCTTACAGTTTTAACCCTAAACTGTTTTTTTGAACCGCTTTTCCTTCTTGCCATGATGATATCAATTCATTTTTTGACTTATATGATTGAAAACGACCGCCAAGCTAACTTCATAGAGCAACTAGCGGCTACCAAGATAGGAAAATCTTTGAAAAATATTGAGTATGCAGAATATCTCCAACCGCTCTTATTCCCCTATCCAGGCCCCTAAGGCAAAGGCCAAGTCCTGCTACCCCACAGAATTGGCTAATCATTTTGCGGCTGCTGTTTCCCCTGCCCCATTTTGTCGTATATATCATGCTATGAAAGTGGATCTTTCCATATTGTGCCAGCCTGGTAGTTGTCCAAGCCCGCAATATTATCTACCTTTGAAGATGGAATGGATTGTTTGCGGCAGTATGAAGCAATTGTATGTATGGATAAGTTTGGGCATGCTGGTATATGGGGCCTTTTGGCCCTGCGCGGCTCATGCGCAGCTGAACAAAGGGCAGGCATATTCCGCCCTCAAATCGGAGGACCTCAGCCTGATAGAGGGCCAGATCCAGGCGCTGCAGGGCGGCACCACTGAAACCGAACGCGCCTTCCTGGGAGCACTACTCATGAAGCAGGCGGGCCTGCTCAAAGGCGCCCGCAACAAGCTGGAAGCCTTCAAGCAGGGGCGGGAACTGCTGGAGTCTGCCATCGCAGCCCAGCCCCAAAACGGCGAGTTCCGCTTTTTAAGGCTCATGATACAGGAGCACGCCCCGGCTATGCTCAAATATAACGAGGAACTGCAGCAGGATGCCCGCCACATACGCAGCAGCTTTGCTCACTTACCCGCACCCACCCGTGCCGTGATTCTGGCCTACAGCCAGGAATCTGAATTTCTGGATCCCGAAGATTTTTAAGCTCCTGCGGCGAATGAAGCGTATCCTGGTAATATATTACTCCCAAACCGGCCAACTCGACCAAATCGTTCAGCAGTTTATCCGCCCCTTTACCGCAGCAGGGGTGAAGGTAGAGCGCCTGCGCGTACAGGCGCAGCCTCCTTTTGAGTTTCCCTGGAGCAGCAGGCGTTTCTTTGATGTGATGCCCGAAAGTGTGCTGGAAAAACCCGCTGAGCTGGCCCCTTTTGAGCTCAAAGATGGCCCCTACGACCTCATCGTATTTGCCTACCAGCCCTGGTTTCTCTCGCCCAGCATACCGGCTAGCTCTCTGCTGCAGCATCCCGCCCTGCTGCAGGTGCTACGGGGCAGCAGGGTACTCACCCTCATCGGCGCCCGCAATATGTGGCTGAACGCACAGGAAAAGGTCAAAAGCCGCCTGCAGCAGGCGGGCGCCCAATTGGTGGGCAATGTAGCCCTTACCGACCGCCACCACAACCTGGCCAGCGCTGTGAGTATTATGCGCTGGATGTTCCGGGGCGACAAACGCCCCTTTCTGGGCATTTTTCCGCCCGCCGGCATAGCCGGGGCCGACATCGCCCGGGCCGCCGACTATGGCCAAACGGTGCTGAACCACTTGCTGGCCGAAAACTGGAGCGGCCTGCAACCCGCCCTGGTACAGCAGGGAGCCGTAGCGGTAAAACCCAACCTCATGTTCATAGAAGAGCGGGCGGGCAGGCTCTTCCGCATCTGGGCCCGCCTCATCGCCAACAAAAAAAATCGCAGGCCCTGGTTGCTCGCCTACCAATATTATCTCTTATTTGCACTCTTTGTAGTGGCCCCGGTAGTACTGCTGGTACACAACATGTTTTTCAGGCCCTTTCTGGGAAAACTAATTCGCTCCAGGCAGAGTTATTATTTGGGGTTAAAACCGTAGTTGAATGACCAAAGAAGTATATATTACCCAAACTTCCCACTTTTTGCCCAATGAACCTGTTTCAAATGAGGAAATGGAGGCCTATCTGGGGATGATCAATGGAGCTCCTTCCCGCTCCAGGCGCATTGTGCTGCGCAACAACGGCATACAGTGCCGCTACTCTGCCATGACGCCTGAGGGCATAGCCACCCATACCAATGCCCAAATGGCTGCTCTGGCCGTGCGTGCCCTCTTTGAAAACCCCACCCTAGAGCTACCCCAACTGGAGTTGCTGTGTTGTGGCACCTCCTCGCCCGACCAACTGATGCCTTCACACGGAGTAATGGTACATGGCTGGCTGCCCGAAGCTGGCCCCATAGAGGTGCTCTCGCCTTCGGGCAACTGCTGCTCCGGCATGCACGCCCTTAAATACGCCTGGCTGGCCGTCAAAACCGGGGAAGCCCAGCGGGCCGTTACCACCGGCTCGGAACGCCTCTCCCGCATACTGCGGGCCGACTCCTTCCAGGAAGAAGCCTCCCACCTGGCCCGGCTCGAAGAGCAGCCCTATATCGCCTTTGAAAAGGAATTTTTGCGCTGGATGCTCTCCGACGGCGCCGGCGCCTGGCTGCTCAGCCCCCGGCCCCGCAGCCAGGGCCCCAGCCTCCGCATCGACTGGATCGAAAGTGTGTCATACGCTCACCGCATAGAAGCCTGCATGTACCAGGGCGCCGACAAGCTGGAAGACGGCAGCCTCAAAAGCTACATGGACTATCAGCCGCAGGAAATTCTGCAGCAGTCCATTCTCAGCATCAAGCAGGACGTCAAACTGCTCAGTCAGCACATTGTGTCTTTTGGATTTGACAAATTGAAAGTAATATGCGAAAAAAGGGGGTTGGATACCGCTGCCCTCACTTATTTCATTCCCCATATTTCCAGCGAGTTTTTCCGGCCCAAAATCGCTGCCAAACTCGCCCAAAACGGCATGGCCATACCGGATGAAAAATGGTATTCCAACCTGGCCACCAAAGGCAATGTGGGGGCCGCCTCGGTGTACCTGATGGTGGACGAGCTCTTTCACAGCGGCAGGCTCAAAGCCGGCGATACCCTGCTGCTGGTGGTGCCCGAAAGCGCCCGCTTCTCCTATGTGTTTGCCTTGCTCACGGTGGTATAAATGGGGGGAAATGCGTATATTGAATGCAGGAGAATACCTGATTGAGGAGTTTGAACACTTTTATTTTCTCAAGCATGAAAAAAGACCACATACCGCAGGACCCCAGCCCGCTGGACCACTTTACCCGGGAGCTGACCTACGCCCTGGATGAGCAGGGGCGCTACACTACCGGCCTGAGCCGGGGCTGGGAGGTCAAGGCCTCGGCCTTGGGTGTGGCCTGGGAGGACATACAGGCGCGCATAGCCAATGCCAAAGCGCAGGTGCTTGCCGGCGAGGCCAGCCCGCTCCTCTTTTTCATGGAGCTTCGGCTCATGGATGTAGGCATTGTGGCGGCCTATACGGGTTTTTGGAAGTGGCAGGTAAAGCGCCACCTCAAGCCCCGTGTATTCCGGCGCCTGCCAGACAAAAAGCTGGCCCGCTACGCCGAATTGTTTGAAGTGAGTATAGAAGAATTGAAGCAAATGGCATGAAGCTACCCTTTGAGCACATACAGGCCGCACATTGTGAAAACGGTGTAACCACCAACCTTTTGCGTCATATTGGCATTGAGCAGATATCTGAGCCCCTGGCCTTTGGCATAGGTTCGGGCCTGTTTTTTATCTACCTGCCCTTTTTGAAGATCAACCACGGGCCGGCCTTTGCCTTTCGCACCATGCCGGGCATGATTTTCCGGCGCACCTGCCGGGCGCTGGGCATTCCGGTGGTGAGGCGCAAGTTTCGCTCGCCGGCCCGGGCCGAGGCCTACCTCAACGAATGCCTGCAGCGCGGGCAGCCCGTGGGCTGCCAGGTAGGGGTGTACTACCTCAGCTATTTTCCCAAAGCGTTTCGCTTCCATTTCAATGCACACAACCTGGTAGTCTATGGGCGCGATAATGGTTCTTACCTCATCAGCGACCCCGTAATGGAGCAGCCCACCTCCCTGAGCGCCTACGAGCTGCAGCGGGTGCGCTTTGCCAAAGGCCCCCTGGCGCCCAGGGGACAGGTGTACTACCCCAGGCCGGCCGGGCCGCTCCCGCCCGAACGCATACGGCAGGCCATCCGCAAGGGCATTGCACGCAATGTGCGCGATATGCTGTACATTCCCGGCCCCATAGCCGGGGTGGCGGGTATTGCCTACACCGGCAAAAAAATCAAAAAATGGCGCGACAAGCTGGGACTCAAACGAGCCGGTCTCTACCTGGCCCAGTTGGTGCGCATGCAGGAGGAAATCGGCACAGGTGGGGGAGGCTTTCGCTTTATTTATGCCGCCTTTCTGCAGCAAGCCCACCAATACCACCCCCAGGATGAACTGCTGCACATTTCCGAGCAGTTTACCCGCGCCGGCGACCTCTGGCGAAGCGCCGCCGTACAGGCCGCCGGCATCTACAAAGGCCGCCTCAGCAGCCAGGCCGACTTCAACCAAATGGGCGACTACCTGCTCGAAATCGCCCAAGTGGAAAAACAGGCCTTCCGCGCCCTGGCGAAGGTGAAGTGGTAGAAATTATTGAGATAAACAGAAGAAAGTGTCCAATATCAATAGAACAGGCAGAGGCTGAGTATGGTGCAATGTGTACAGAAGCAATGAATTGGTGCGCTAACTCTCAAATGGTTTACAAGGAGGACTGAAGTATAGAGGGGGTATGAATTCAATAAAATCAGCAGACATGAAAGATCAAGAAATAAATTTGAGTTCCATTGAACACAACATACCCCAGGTTTCGTTTGATTTATTTCGGTTTTGGGTAAAAGAATTTGACCAAAAAGATACCCTTATTATTAAGACGGAGCAGCGATTAATTATCGATTTAAAGGAAGCCATTATTGATGCCGTGAAGGCTTTGCATAAAACGAATGATTCAGACAAAAAACTTGCAGGCTGGGATATTGGATTTATACTTGGTTTTATTGGTGGATATTTGCAAAGGCGTTGGTATCATGAATATGTGGAAAAAAATAAAGAGGAATACAAAGTATATGCAGGCCTGATAGCCCTTCAAGGGTATTTGAAAGCAAACAAAGTAACCGAAATACAGCTTGATGCATTATATGAGGAAATACTAAGTGGAAATTCCAATATAAATTATCTGGATACTTCTGTCAACCAACTCGAAATAGGGAATAATCATTTAAAAATTAACCAAACACCTCAAAAG
>RFHT01000567.1 GCA_003696835.1 Bacteroidota bacterium | reverse complement strand
TTGTGCCATTGCGAAAGAAGGGCATTTCCTTTGGCTGGGAAGCTTGTTGGGGATGTGTCTTACTTTCCCTTGATGATCTTTCTTTTCAGCTCTTCAAACTCTTCTTCGGTAAGGATACCGCTATTTTTCAATTCGGTGAGGTTTTCCAGCTTTTTGAGCAGAATGGTTTCGGGGTCAGCAGAGGAGGATTCTATTTGAATATTTTGTTCAGCAGCCTTTTTATGGTTGTTAGATTCATTTTGCAGCAAGTTGGCCTGTCTTTTGCCTTCGGCAAAGCGCTGACGGAAATAAGATTCATACCGTTTCCAGTCGAAGTCGGCCAGGGTTCCTCCTTCTTCCAGGTGCATGAGATATACTTCTCCTATGGCAAAGGTCATGGCGCCTGAAAAGACCGACATGGAAGCGCCGCCAATAATGGGTCCTACTATGGGAATGCCTTTGAGGAAAGAAGCCCAAATTCTGGAAAGCCCTGCTCCGACCAGGGACACCAGCACCGTTTTGCCATAGGCCTCCCGGTAATTGACCTTATACAACTGGCTGAGCTGGTAGATCATGTCCAGTTGCACGCCGGTGATCGCAATGGTATCGGCCAGGGGCAGGGGGATGAGGCTCCCACCCATGGAGAAGAGCATGTGATTTCGTATAATTTTGGTTGCTTTTGGAATCCTGTCCATCATATTCAGCATTACGCAATGCTGAATTTAAGGGTTTCAGGGGCTATAAAACAAGTTTTGGTACAAAATTACCGTTGGGAATGCAGCCAACAGGTTGCCTTCATGCGGGCGAATGCGTAGTTTTATGGCCACAAACAATCAAACAACACCGTATTTTGAAGATCAGCAACGAAGTAAAATTTGGGATTTTCGCGCTCTTAGCCATCATCCTCTTTGTGGTGGGTATGAACTACATGCGGGGCAGTCGCCTTTTTGGCAGTCCGCTGGTCCTGTATGCCGAATATGATGATGTGCAAAATCTCATTGCGGGAAACCCCATCAAAATCAATGGCCTGAGGGTGGGCAAAGTAGGCGAGCTTAAGCTCGACCTGCAAGCGCAGAAAGTGCGCGTCAAGCTCGAATTTCACGAAGACCTGGAAATCCCCAATAATTCGGAGGCCATGATTGTCAGCGCCGACTTGCTGGGGTCCAAGGAAATTCTGATTCGCCGCAATGATTCCATTCAGGCTACGGGTTTTTTTCAGAATGGAGACACCATACGGGGCACACTTGAACAAGGCATACTGGACGTGGCCGAAGACCTGGTGGAAACCCGCGGTACCCAGATTCTCATTGAAGTGGGGCGTCTGGCTGCGGAGCTCAACGGCATACTGGAAGTACTGGGTAAAGCCCTCAACGATCCACGGGGCCGCAATGCCGTTACCGTCATGTTGCAGGACTTGCAGGCTTCGGCCAGCAATATCAAGAGCCTTACCTCCCGTATCGATAGTGTGGCGGGCACCTTCAACCAGGTAGCGGTAAACGCCAACAGTTTTGTGGGGAATTTGCAGGCAAAAAATGACGATATTCAGGGCATTATCTCCAACCTACGTACCACCACGGACTCTCTGCAGGGAGCTTCCAGTGAAATTAAGCAACTGATGACCGATGCCAGCTCTGCCATGGGGAGCGTGGAGAACCTGGTAACCAAACTGGATACCACTTCGGGTACACTGGGACTGCTGCTCAACGATACTCAGCTGTACGACAGCCTCACCAATACCACTGAAAACCTGAATTCTTTGTTGCGGGAAGTCAAAAACAATCCCCATCGCTTTTTTGACGACCTCAAAATTTACCTCATAGAGCGGAAGCCCCCCAAGGAGCGCAAGCGGTAAGACCAAGCGCATGGGGCAAAGGTCCTTCAGGGAGTTTCTATCAGAACCCGTTTGATTTCCTGCAGCTTGAGCAGGGCCTCCACGGGCGTCATGCGGTCGATGTCCACACCGGCCAGGATTTGCCGTATTTTGAGGGTGTCGGCATCCTTGAGTTCAAACATGTTGAGCTGAATATTGTGCCTGCTGGAAAACTTGACCGCTTTTGCGCTTTGCTTATCATTTACGCGATGTTGCTCAAAATGGTGGAGCAGTTCTTTGGCCCGGCTGACGAGCTCCGGAGGCATGCCTGCCATAGCGGCCACGTTGATGCCAAAGCTGTGCTCACTACCACCGGGCTTGAGCTTGCGCAAAAACAAGATTTGCCCATCTATTTCCTTTACCGACACATTGTAGTTCTTCACCCTTTCCAGGCGGTTTTCCAGCTCGTTCAGTTCGTGGTAATGAGTAGCAAAAAGCGTTCTGGCCTGGCAATCTGGCTGGTTGTGGAGGTATTCTACCAGGGCCCAGGCAATGGACACCCCATCGTAGGTGCTGGTCCCTCTGCCAATTTCATCCAGCAAAATGAGGCTTTTGGGCGTGGCATTATTGGCAATTTGTGCCGTTTCATTCATTTCCACCATAAAGGTAGATTCCCCACTGGAAATGTTGTCGGAAGCCCCTACCCGGGTAAATATTTTGTCCACTACCCCAATGCTGGCAGATTCTGCCGGCACAAAAGCGCCCATCTGAGCCATGAGCACGATCAGGGCTGTTTGCCTCAGCAGGGCCGACTTACCGGCCATGTTGGGTCCGGTGATGATGATGATTTGCTGGTCTTCCTGATTGAGCAACACATCGTTGGGGATGTAGGGCTGGCCATTGGGCATGGTGGTTTCCAACACGGGATGCCGCCCGGCGCGTATATCAATAACATCGCCGGTATGTATCTGAGGCTTTACGTACTGGTGAATTTGGGCCGTGCGGGCAAAACTCACCAGCAGGTCCAGCTCGGCCAGTTGGCGGGCGTTGTGCTGTATGGTGTGCAGGTGGTGCTGCATTTCGCCCAAAAACTCGGCGTAGAGGGCGGTCTCCAGCTCCAGTATGCGGGCTTCGGCATTGAGAATTTTGTCTTCGTATGCTTTCAGCTCCTCCGTAATGTAGCGCTCGGCATTGGTGAGGGTTTGTTTGCGAATCCATTCTGCGGGCACTTTGTTCTTGTGCGCATGGGTAACCTCCAGGTAATACCCAAAGACTTTGTTGAAACCCACCTTGAGGGAAGATATGCCTGTACGGCTTATTTCGCGCTGTTGCATGGCCAGCAGCAGGTCGCGGCTGTTTTGCTTGATGTTTCGGAGCTCATCGAGCTCGTCCGAAACCCCTTCCCGAATCACGTTGCCATCCGATACACTGCCGCTGACTTCCTCCATGAGGTAGCGGTTGAGCACCTGCAAGGGGAGGCTCACATCTTCAAAGCGCTGAAGGTGCTGCATGAGGTTTTCGGACTCGAAAGCCTTGAGGCTTTCTTTGATGGGGGCGATCAACTGCAGCGACTGCCGCATGAGGGCGGCCTCTTTGGGGCTCATGCGCAGGGTGGCCAGCTTGGATACCATGCGCTCCAGGTCGCATACGAGTTTGAGCTGCTCACACAGGCGGGAAAGGGCAACGGTATTTTTCAGAAACACTTCTACCGTATCCAACCTGTTTTGGATCTGGGTGGGGTCTTTGAGGGGCAGCAAGACCGCCCGCCGCAGCAGGCGTGCCCCCATGGGCGTAAGGGTTTGGTCGATCACCTCCACCAGGGAGGTGCCATCGGGATGCAGGGGAGCCAGTAGCTCCAGGTTGCGTACGGTAAACTGGTCGAGCCACACGTACTCCGAATCATTGAAGCGGTAAATGCGGGAAATATGCCCCAGGTTTTGCTGCTGGTTTTCGTTGAGGTAATGCACAATGGCCCCGGCGGCTATGACCGCATGGGGCTCCGACTCCAGCCCAAAGCCTTTGAGTGAGCGGGTTTTGAACAACTCCAGTAATTTTTCGCGCGCATATTCGCTCTGATATACCCACTCATCCAGGCGTGTGAGGTAGAACTTTTCTCCAAATACCGCTTTAAACTGCCGCATATCCTTTCTGGAGACGATGATTTCGGCAGGAGAAAGGGTATTGAGGATTTTTTCAGCGTATTTCAAAGAGCCGGTAAAGCAGAAAAAATCGCCTGTGGATACCTCGATAAAGGCGACGGCTGCTTCTTTATTGGAGGGGAAATATACGCTGGCGAGAAAGTTGTGCTTGTCGGTTTCCAGCACTTTGTCGTTGAAGGTAACGCCAGGCGTTACCAGTTCCGTTACCCCTCGCTTTACAATGCCTTTGGCCTGTTTGGGGTCTTCGAGCTGATCACATACGGCCACCCGTTTGCCTGCACGTACCAGTTTGGGCAGGTAGGTATCCAGCGAATGGTGGGGAAAACCCGCCAGCTCCACATGGGCGGCGGCGCCGTTGGCGCGTTTGGTGAGCACAATGCCCAGCACTTTGGATACTTCTATGGCATCTGCACCAAAGGTTTCGTAAAAATCGCCTACCCTGAACAATAGAATGGTACCCGGGTACTTGGCTTTGACGGCATTATACTGCCGCATGAGGGGAGTTTCCTTGTTGCTTTTTCTGGTGGTTGTTCCGTCTTTTCTGGGTCTGGCCATGAATCGTCTTAACTGGAGATATGTCCTACAAATATAGGAATTATCC
>RFHT01000566.1 GCA_003696835.1 Bacteroidota bacterium | reverse complement strand
GGCCGCAATTACCAGGTGGACGACAAAACCCAATACCGGGGCGAAGTAGGAGCCGACATCAAATACAGCATTACCCCCAGCATGACCCTGGACCTGACCTACAACACCGACTTTGCCCAGGTGGAAGTGGATGAGCAGCAGGTAAACCTGGACCGTTTCAACTTATTTTTTCCCGAAAAACGGCCCTTCTTCCTCGAAAATGCCGGGCAGTTTAGCGTAGGCAGCCCCGGGGAGGTGGACCTCTTTTTCAGCCGCCGCATCGGCATAGGTACAAGCCGCCAGCGCGTACCCATCATTGGAGGTGCACGCCTTTCGGGTAAGCTCAACAAGACCAATGTGGGCTTTTTGAGCATGTTTACCGAAGAAGTACCGGCCGCAGACCTGGGCGGAGGCGACTCCACGGACTATATTCAGCCCAATAATTTTACCGTAGCCCGTGTCAACCATGAATTTGCTCCCCGCTCTGCCATAGGGGCCATACTGGTCAACCGCCAGGGCATGGGCAGCCAGGACGAAGACTACAACCGCACCTACGCCATAGATGGCCGCTGGGGCCTGGGAAAAAAAGCCCAGGTATCGGGTTTTTATGCCCAAACGGCCACGCCCGGTGTGGAGGAAGGCAATCACGCCTTCAAATTGCAGACCCGCTACGAATGGAATGGCCTCATTGTCAACGGGGCCTATACCGAGGTGGGGGAGGGCTTCAACCCGGAGGTGGGCTTCTTGCTGCGGCCTTCCTTTCACAAACCCGAATTCCTCATTTTGCAGCGCATACGGCCCAAAAAGGGGCAGCTAGGCCTGCTGGAGCTGCGCCCCCACGTCTCCTACCGTTCCTACTGGGGCAGGGAGGGCTTTTTGCAAACCAGCTTTTTGCACATCGACAACCACTGGGAATGGAAAAACGGCTTTGAAGTGCACACCGGTATCAACTTTACAGTGGAAGGGGTACAGGATGAATTCGAAATTTTTGAGGGCATCTATGTGCCACAGGGAACCTACCGACACAACGAGGCCCAGATCGTGATCATCACCAACCCCAGCAAGCCCGTATCCATACGCACCCGGCACATTCTGGGTGGGTTTTTTGGTGGAAAACGCTACGCCAACAGCGGCACGCTGGGGTTGCGCATAGGCGATCAGTTCAATTCAGAATTTGGCCTCAGCCGCAACGACATACGGCTGCCCAACGGCAATTTCTCCACTACCATCTTTCGCGGACGGCTTTCTTATTCTTTTACGCCCCTTATTTTTGCCCAAAGCCTCATCCAATACAACAGCGTACTGAAGCTGTGGTCGGCCAATGTGCGCTTCGGCTGGCTGCAAAGATCCAATTCGGGCCTCTTCCTGGTGTACAACCAGGTGCAGGACGAACTGGGCATCAACAGCCGTAGCTTTACCATCAAGTATTCGCACGTATTTGATATGCTAAAATAATTTGCTCAACCCCCTAAAACCCATGACCTCAAGAAGGAACTTTCTCAAACTGGGTGCATGGAGCACCCTGCTCAGCGGCACTTTTCTCAAGGCCTGCGCACAGCCGGCGCCTGCGGCGCCGGTGCGGCCCATTGTGGTATCCACCTGGAAACACGGCCTGCCGGCCAACGATGCCGCCTGGGAAGTGCTCAGCCACGGCGGCCATGCCCTGGATGCCGTAGAATTTGGCGTGCGGCTGACCGAAGCCGACCCCAAGGTGAATACTGTGGGATACGGAGGCTTCCCCGACCGCGAAGGGCACGTAACCCTGGATGCCTGCATCATGAATGAACAGGGCGACTGCGGCTCGGTGGCCTTTCTCGAAGGCATCAAACACCCCATTTCTGTGGCCAGAAAGGTGATGGAAGAAACGCCCCACATCATGCTGGTGGGGCAGGGGGCCAAAGAGTTTGCCCTGGCGCAGGGCTTTAAGGAAGAAAACCTGCTCACCCCCGAAGCCGAAGCCGCCTGGAAAGCCTGGCTGGCCAAAAATGAAGCCCCCGGCAAGCAGGAAATTAATGCCGAAAACCACGATACCATTTCCATGCTGGCCATCGACCGGGAAGGGCGCATGTGTGGGGCCTGCACCACCAGCGGAGCGGCCTGGAAACTGCACGGCAGGGTAGGGGACTCCCCCATTATAGGTGCAGGTTTGTATGTGGACAATGAAGTGGGAGGGGCCTGCGCCACTGGCTGGGGCGAAGCCGTGATCCGCATCTGTGGCTCCCACCTGGTAGTAGAACTCATGCGGCAGGGGCATGCTCCTGCAGAAGCCTGCCGCCTGGCTGTGGAGCGCCTCGTGAGCCGTAACCCCGACTATGCCGAAATACAGGTGGGCTTCCTGGCCCTCAACAAGCAGGGGCAGTACGGCGCCTACTGCCTGCAGCCGGGCTTCGACTTCGCCCTATGCGATGCCTCCGGCAACCGCATGATACAGGCTGCAAGCAAGTTGTGAGCATGCAGGCTGAAAGTTTCACAAGGGGATAGTAGCGCAGTGGAGATGCCATTAAGGTAATTCTGGATGCAAGATTCAAGATGCAAGATTCAGGATGCAAGATGCAGGATGCAAGATGCAAGATGCAAGATGCAAGATGCAAGATGCAGGATGCAAGATGCAAGATTCAGGATGCAAGATTCAGGATGCAAGATTCAGGATGCAAGATGCAGGATGCAAGATTCAGGATGCAAGATGCAGGATGCAAGATTCAGGATGCAAGATTCAGGATGCAAGATGCAGTGGTAATCCCTGATTAATGTTGACCTGCTACCTGTGATCCCCTTGAGGGACTTCCGCTTCGCTCCAGCCTGCTACCTGTGACCTGCTACCTGTGACCTGCATCCTGCTACCTGCATCCTGCTACCTGCATCCTGCTACCTGCTCCCTCTTTCTTCCATCTTGTGTACGGGGGCTGCGTAGAGCTGGAGCAGCATGTGGCGCAATTCGGTTTCCGGCCCTACGCCTTCCAGTTGTTTCAGTCTGCGGGCCAGGTGTGCTTCAAAGCGCGTAGCATCTTCATGGGTATATTGGTGGGCATAAGTTTGTCTGGCGCTCAGCATATCGGCTGCCAGGTAATGCGTGGGCCACAGCCGGTAGTGGCTGTCTATTTGCTCGTCCAGCCAAAGGGCCAACTGGCGGTTGCGTTCGGCTTTGTCGTAAGTTTGCTCTATGTGCCGCAACTTCGCTTCCTGCAAAGGCTCTCCCAGGGCCAGGTGAATACGACCTTTGTGGTCCCTTACCCCCGAAATAATGCTTTGCAGGTCCTCACCCGGCTGCTTGGTGTAGGGCCGCTCGCGCGAAAGGTAGCACTCCCGCACTTTGAGGTAATCGCAGGGCTCATATTCATACGAAATAGACATGGGCACAATGTGCAGGGCGGTCAGGGCCCGGGCAAAGTGTTTGCGGTCGCTGGCCAGCAGCATGTTGATCAGCCCCACCTGCGTGCGGTCGTAGCCGTCCTTGGTGCGGCCGCTGCGCTGGGCAATCCAAATGGACTCCCCCTCCTGCTCAATGACCCTGCGGATGTAGGCCGACAGCCGCCGCGCCTGCTCGTATTGCTCCCGCATGCTGCCCCCCCGGTAAACCGTAAACATTTTGTTGATTTTACCCAAATCGGTGATCAGCTGACTTTCCATGAGGTTACTGCCAAAGGTGATCTGGGTGGTATCCATGTCGTGCTCTACCAATAAAATTTGTAAAATGCCCGAATCCAGGAAAATGTCGCGGTGGTTTGAGATGTACAAATAGGCGCCATCGGACTCTATGCGGTCAAAACCCGAAAAGCTCAGGCCGTCTGATGAGTTGGCCAGTATGCGCCGTATGCCCTTGTGCATGATCTGGCGCTGGAAGTCGTGGGTGTTGTCGATCTGCCGGATTTTTTCTTCCAGCTGTGCACGGCTGTATTCGGGGAAAAAAAAGTGCAGGGCACGGAAGAAAACATCCTGAGTGCTTAAGCGGCCAATGGCCTCTCTCACCTCATCCCCCACGTAGGGGCGAATGTCCTCAAATTCCAAATGCTGGATCATGTGTGTG
Organism: Bacteroidota bacterium; assembly: GCA_003696835.1. Lineage (GTDB taxonomy): Bacteria > Bacteroidota > Bacteroidia > J057 > J057 > J057. Next base: position 2,539 of record RFHT01000566.1, on the reverse strand, counting down.
TTTGTTTGCGGCTAAGGTAAGCCTTTTTGTGCTCCCTTTATCATAAAACGCAAAATTCATAAAATGGGTATGTACAGCGGGGAGAAAAAAGCTCCCCCATATTTTTGCAAAACTGCCCCCGGGGCTGTAATTTGTAGCTTTGAGGCTAATAGCATTAGCAATTGATGGCATGGAACCCCTTTGGGCCAAAGACATTACGTACCTCAAGCGCGTGGGCCCCCAACGGGCCAAAGCCCTGCAGCAGGAATGTGGCATTTATACCTACGAAGACCTGCTGTACTACTTTCCCCGCAAGTATGTGGACCGCAGTCGTGTGAGCCGCATTCGCGATATACGCGACGAAAGCTACGTGACCCTGGTGGGGAAAATCACCCACATTGAGCTGGTGCGCAGCCGCAAGGGCCGGGGCAGGCTGGTAGCCGACTTTACCGACGGTACGGGATTTCTGGAGCTCAACTGGTTTCAGGGCATCAAGTGGATCCAAAAAAGCCTGAAAGTGGGGGAGGAAATTGCCATCTTTGGCAAACCCTCCCGCTACGGCAGCAAATGGCAGTTGTCGCATCCCGAAATCGACCGCCTCCGTCAGGAAGAAGGGGCGAAACACACCCTCAACATTGTGCCCTTTTACCCCTCCACCGAAAAGCTCAGCCGCCTGGGCCTGGATGCAAGGGGCTTCCGCGCCATCATGTACCACCTGCTCGAAGAAGCCGGCAGGCTCATTCCCGAAAACCTCAGCCCTGCCATCCGCAGCCACTACCGCCTCATGGACCGCCCCGAAGCCATGCGCCAGATCCACTTTCCCGACAGCTACCGCCACCTGCAGGCGGCCCAGCGCCGCCTCAAGTTTGAAGAGTTTTTTTTCTTCCAGCTCATGCTGGCACGCAGGCGCACCAATACCCGCATCCACCACCGCAGCCATCCCTTTACCCATATTGGCCGCTACTTCAACGACTTCTTCGCCCACCACCTGCCCTTTGAACTCACCAAGGCCCAAAAACGCGTGCTCAAAGAAATACGCAAAGACCTTTCGCAGCCCGTACAAATGAATCGCCTGGTGCAGGGTGATGTGGGCAGTGGCAAAACCATGGTGGCCTTCATGAGCATGCTCATGGCTAAAGACAACGGCTTTCAGTCGGCACTCATGGCCCCTACGGCCATTCTGGCCGAGCAGCACTACAAAAAAATCTCCCGCCATGCCCAAAAACTGGGCATGCAGGTGGGCCTGCTGGTGGGTGGCCAGAAAAAGGCAGATCGCTCCGAAGTACTCGAAGGTCTCCAAAACGGCCAGCTCGACATTGCCATCGGTACCCATGCCCTCATTGAAGAGCCCGTGCAGTTTCAGCGCCTCGGTTTGGTGGTGGTGGACGAGCAACACAAATTTGGCGTGATGCAACGGGCACGCCTCTTCCAGAAAGCCGACCCCTTCCCCCACAACCTCATCATGACCGCCACCCCCATTCCCCGCACCCTGGCCATGACCCTCTACGGCGATGTGGACGTGTCGGTTATAGACGAGCTGCCCCCGGGCCGCAAGCCCATCAAAACCCTGGTTTTCGGAGAATCCAAGCGCCTGGAAGTTTTTGGCTTTATACGCAAAGAGCTGCAGGCCGGCCGGCAGGCCTATGTGGTGTACCCCCTGGTAGAAGAATCGGAAAAACTCGACCTGCTGGCCGCTGTAAAGGGGCACGAACTACTGGAAAAACACTTTCACGACTTCCGCGTGGGCATCGTACATGGCAAAATGCAGCCCGATGCCAAAGAGTTTGAAATGCAGCGCTTTATCAACAGAGAAACCCATATACTGGTGTCCACCACCGTCATTGAAGTGGGTGTGGACGTCCCCAATGCCAACATCATCCTCATCGAAAATGCCGAGCGCTTTGGCCTTTCGCAATTGCATCAGCTGCGTGGGCGGGTAGGCCGCGGCCAGCAGCAGGCCTATTGTATCCTCATGAAGGGCTACAAACTCTCGCAGGATGGCAAAAAACGCCTCACTGCCATGAGGGAAACCACCGACGGCTTCAAAATTGCGGAGTACGACCTCCAGCTGCGGGGGCCGGGCGACTTTTTGGGCACCCGCCAGAGCGGCATCCCCCAGTTTCAGCTGGCCAACCTGGCCGAAGACCAGGGCATACTGCTCGAAGCCCGCCAGGCCGCCTTCGACCTCAACGAAGCCGACCCCCGCCTCAATTTGCCCGAAAATCAGCCCATACGCTCCTTCTACCGTCGCTACGGAAAGCGCTATGCAGGTATCAGCACGGTGGCGTGAACATGCAGGATGCAGGATGCAAGATGTTGATTAGCCACTAAGTTCACTAAGGGCACGAAGAAGGACACGAAGCCAGCAGGGGCAAAGTTTGGGGATGCAGGATTCAGGATTCAGGCCTGAGCACAGCGGAGACTCCTTTGAGGAGATGCAGGATATCCTGTCATCCCCTATGGCTACTGTTTACACGTATCTTGCAAGTATTTTCGGGATAATATACTAATTTGTATTTTTATCATTGTGCTATTTATGTTCTATGCGTTTCGATCCCGT